>PKWT01000134.1:5903-12634 GCA_003132125.1 Micrococcales bacterium
TGAGCTAGAGGTGCTCCTCCTGGATCGAGTTGCCCCCATCGACGACGAGCATCTGGCCGGTCAGGTAGCTGGCTGCGGGGGAGGCCAGGAACGCCACGAGCTCGGCAACCTCGTCCGGGCGGCCGGGCCGTCCGACGGGTGTCGCCACGCCCATCGCCAGCTCGTGAACCGATGACGACGGAGTGGCGATCCAGCCTGGTGCCACCGCGTTGATGGTGACGCCGCGGTCGGCGACCTCAAGGGCGACGGCGCGGGTCAGCCCGACGAGGGCGGCCTTCGCGGCGTGGTAAGCGACATCGCCGCGGTAGGCCACGAGCGGACCGGACACCGACGTCATGACCACCACCCGGCCATACCCGGCGTCGAGCATCACCGGCAGCGCAGCCCGCGTCATGGCCATCACCGTGTCGAGGTTGCGCGAGATCGATCGTTGCCAGGCGTCGTCGCCCAGCCCGACCAGGTCACCTGCGACATCTGGGTCGGAGACCGAGGTCATGCCCGCGTTGTTGACCAAGGCATCAAGCCGGCCGTAGGTGTCAAGGGCCAGCCGTACCAACGAGTCTGCGGTGCCGGCCAAGGTCAGGTCACCCGCCAAGGCAACTGCACGCCCGCCTTCGGATTCGATCTCGGCTGCCCGCTCGTGGATCCGGTCGGTGGTCGAGGTCAGCAACAGCGCCATACCTCTCGCGGCAAGTGCTCTGGCGCAGGCGAACCCGATGCCGTGCTCGCTGCCGGCGCCGGTAACCAGCGCGACGGGTGCGGTGGTCACTGCTCAGCGCCGCTCTCCCAGATTGACTTCATCTCGTTGAACGCGCGCTCCATGATGCCCAGCATCGCCGCGTGCGCCTCGTCGGCGTTCCCGCGCTGGATCGCGCTCGCGACGTCGACGTGCAGCTGAAGGGCTTCGTTGTGCGGATGCCGTGGCATCAGCCCGTAGTGCGTTCGCCCGGTGAGCACCTCCTCGACCAGCGTGTTGAGCTTGGCGAACATCTCGTTGCCGGAGCTCGAGAGGACGAGTCGATGAAACTGGATGTCCAGGGTGAGGAAGGTTTCCGCGTCGTTGGACTGCCCAGCGGCCCACAGCTTGCCGGCCAGTCCCATGAGCTCGCTGGCTCCGGCCAACGGTGCTCGAACCGCTGCCAAGCGTGCTGCTTCGGGCTCGATGGCAGTTCGAAGCTCGGTCAGGGATCGCAGCTGTGCAATACGTGCCGGTGAGGCCAGGCGCCAGCGGATGACTTGCGGGTCATACAGGTTCCACTCGGTCGCTGGCAGGATCTGCACGCCGATCCGGCGACGTGAGGCAACCAGGCCCATGGAGGCCAGCACGCGTATCGCTTCACGCACGACGGAGCGGGACACTCCGTGTCGCTCCTCCAGCTGTTCGATACGAACGACGGAGCCACTCGCGAGATCGCCGGCGCAGATTGCCAGGCCCAGATGGTCGAGAACGCGGGCATGCAGTCCGGTAACCGTGGTGCCGCCGTCGGGCATCTCGGAGGTAAGGGCGAGCACGTCGGCCTGCACCGTTGTCTTCGCCAGATCCGTCATGCGACTGATCATATCGTTACGGTCACGGGGGTTGCTTACATATGCTCTATTAGGTAGCGTCGCGCCATTGAGGCAGATGTAAAGAAACTGGCCAGGTCGAGCGTCACCGTCAGGGTGCGGGCTCACGAGATGGGAGACACAGTGAAGCGTCATTCAGTTGTATCTGTCGCCGCCATTGCGGCAGCGGCATTGGTGGCCACGGGAGCGTTGAGCTCCTGCAGCAGCAGCGGAACAACCGCGGCGGACGCAGGGTCGAAGACGATTCGGGTGACCCTCGCCAACCACGTGTGGACCGACACCATCAAGAGCAAGCTGCCTGAGTTCGAGAAGGCGACGGGGCTGAAGGTGGAGCTGAGCCAGTACGGCGAGGACCAGCTTTCCGCCCAGTACAACGTCAAGCTGAACGCCGGCACGAACGAGATCGACGTCATGATGTACCGACCCCTGCAAGAGGGGAAGCTGTTCGCCAAGAACGGCTACCTGGCCGATCTCGGCACCGACGTGAAGGCGAACAAGGCGTGGGACTGGCAAGACTTCCAGCCAGGCCCGGTCGGGACGACGACCTACAAGGACAAGGTGGTCGGAGTCCCGATCATCACCGAGCAGGAAGTTCTGTACTACCGCAAGGACCTGCTCGCCAAGGCCGGGCTCCAGGTGCCCAAGACCATGGATGAGCTCCAGGCCGCGGCCAAGGCGATCAAGGCGCAGAACCCCGGGGTCGCGGGCTTCGTCGCTCGCACAGGAAAGTCGCCGGCGGTCACGCAGTTCTCGAGCTTCCTCTACAGCTTCGGTGGTGACTTCATCGACGAGAGCGGCAAGTCCGGTGTCGCAAGTGACGCGGCGAAGAAGGCATACGCGTTCTACGGCGGCCTGATTCGCAACTATGGTCCTGCCAACGTCAGCACCGACATGAGCTGGCCTGAGGCGATGGCCATCTTCACTCAGGGCAAGGCCGGCTTCTACACCGAAGCCGACAGCCTGTACAAGAACGCCACGGACAAGGTGAAGTCGAAGGTCGCCGACACGGTCGGGTTTGCTCCGATGCCGGCCGGGGCCGGTGGCTCAAAGGCGTACAACGTGCCGTCCTGGGCGCTTGGGGTCAACGCGGCCTCGGCCAACCAGGCCAATGCGTGGAAGTTCATCGAGTGGGCCACCAGCAAGGCCATGACGTTGCAGATCCAGCAGGCCGGCGTTCCCGGTGCTCGCTCATCCGTCTGGGATGACCCGGCAGGGATCGCCACCTACCCGGCGGATCTTGCCGCGGCGATCGCCGTCAGCACCAAGAACGGGGTCGGTCACGACCGACCCCTGGTGATCAAGGTGCCCGAGGCGCGCGACATCGTGGGGAATCCCATCGTCGTCGCCATCACCGGTGGAGACTCGAACGCGGCCGCCGATGCGGCAAGTACTGCGTTCCAGAAGCTCCTGGACGCCGAGAAGTAACGGGATCGGGCGGATGTCCAACAGGTCGGCCTCGCGCTGACGTTGGCCATCCGCCCGTGACCTGGCTCGACAACTGGCTCGACAACTGGCTGACGTACTGAGTGCGAGGTAGACGATGATCGGCACGGTCACCACCAGGCCCACCGCGTGGAGTACCTATTCCGCGTGGGCAAACCGACACCGCAAGTGGTTTTTCGCTGCACCCGCGATGATCTTTGTCGGGTTGCTGATTGTCGTCCCGCTGGCATGGACCGTCTACCTCAGCCTCACCGACTCTCAGGGATCCGTCCGCGCCGAGTCCAAGTTTGTCGGGATCGCGAACTACCTGCAGGTCTTGGGCGACACCGAAAGATTCTGGCCTGCAGTGCTCCGCACGTTCACCTTCACCGGGGGAGCCGTCGCGACGGAAATGGTGCTGGGTATGGGGATCGCGCTCCTGCTCTGGCGTCCGTTCAAGGGCGAGAAGTGGGTCCGCGTGGCGATTCTGCTCCCGTTGGTGGCGACTCCCGTTGCGGTCGGCATGATGTGGCGCCTGATCTTCGACCCGAACATCGGATTCGCGAACCAGCTCCTCAGCTGGTTCGGGATACCCGCGCAGCCTTGGCTGTCAGGCCAGACAACGGCGCTTCCCACGTTGATCTTCGTCGATGTCTGGCAGTGGACCCCGATGGTTGTTCTGATCCTGCTCGCCGGGCTGACCTCCCTCTCGGAGGAGCCGGACGAAGCGGCCCGCGTCGACGGCGCGAATGCCTGGCAACGGTTCAGGTACGTCACACTCCCGCTGCTCAGATCGACGGTCGTCGTCGCCATCGTTCTGCGCGGCATCGACGCGCTCAAGACGTTCGACATCCTCTATTCGACCAAGGGCAAGGGCGGCGGCTCATTTCACGAGGTGGAGACGCTCAACGTCTACGCCTTCGGATTGAGCTTTGACTACAACGACTATGGGATCTCCTCGACCGTTCTGATTCTGTTCTTCCTGCTCATCATCGTGCTCATGTGGATGGTCACGCACCGTAGAAAGGGAGACGAGTCATGACCGCAGCCGTGACAGCCCAGGCCGTTCCGGAGCCGACGACACGGCGGCGGCGACGCAAGTCGCGCGCCTACCCGATCTTTCGTGTGGTCGTGCTGACGACCACGGTGCTGCTGTTCATCGCTCCGTTGATGTGGATGTTGGTGGCGTCATTCAAGACCAATGTCGACATCTACGATTCGAGCAAGACATTCGTCTTCACCCCCACGATGGACAACTACTCCAACGTCCTCGGCCGCAACAACTACTTCGACTTCATCTTCAACAGCTTCTGGGTTGCCCTGTGGTCCACGGTGTTCTCGTTGATCCTCGGGGTGCCGGCCGCCTATGCCATGAGCCGGTTCAGCATGAACCGGTCGGCGATGGTGGTGCTCATGGCACGCATCATCCCGGGAGTGAGCCTGCTCGTTCCCTGGTATTTCATCTTCGCCAACATGCGCCTGGTCGGCGGCTTCGCCGTGTTGATCCTCTCCCACATGTTCGTCGCGCTGCCGCTGATCGTGTACATCATGATGTCGTTCTTCGACTCCCTTCCAACCGAGCTCGAGGATGCCGCGCAAGTTGATGGGCTGACTCCGATCGGGGCCTTCCTGCGCATCTCGCTCCCGCTGTCGGTGCCTGGCCTTGCGACCGCGGGCATCCTGTCGTTCATCTTCTCGTGGAACAACTTCATGTTCGCCTTGGTGCTCGCCGGCGCGAGCACCAAGACGCTTCCCGTGGCGATCTTCAACTTCGTGTCGTACGCCAGCATCGACTGGGGCGGCCTCATGGCTGCGTCCGTCGTCGTCACTGTCCCGATCATGGTCATCGCCCTTTTCACGCAGAAGTACATCGTGGCCGGCCTCACCGCCGGTGCGACCAAGGGCTGACCTGTGCCATCACGTGCAGAGCGGTCTTTCTCCATCCCGCCGATCATCATCATGGGCATGCAGGGCTCGGGCAAGAGCACCATCGGCGAGCTGCTCGCCCAACGTCTTGGCGTGCCCTTCATCGATGGCGACAACCTGCACTCGACCGAGAACAAGGACTGGATGGCTTCCGGACACCCGCTCTCCGACGCGCGACGACTACCCTGGCTGCACGAGGTCGGTGAGCGCCTTGCGCTCGGCGATGGGTCTGGCGTCGTGGTGGCGTGCTCGGCCCTCAAGCGCAGCTACCGCGATCTGCTCAGGGAACACGCTCCGAGGATGCTCACCATCTTCGCCAACGGGGACATTGACCTGATCCGCGCGCGGATCATCGCCCGAAACCACGAGTACATGCCTTCCTCTTTGCTGCCAACGCAGTTGGAGGATCTCGAGGAACGACAAAATGACGAACCCGGTCTGACCGTCGACATCGCCAGGACCCCCGAGCAGATTGTCGGGTCCATCATGACCATGATCTCCGAAGGAGCCACCGTCCATGAGGATTAGCAGGGTCGAGACGTTTCTGGTGGCCCCTCGGTGGTTGTTCGTGCGGATCGAGACCGACGCCGGTGTTGTCGGCTGGGGCGAGGCGAGCCTTGAGGGGCACTCGGATG
Source organism: Micrococcales bacterium (assembly GCA_003132125.1). Classification (GTDB taxonomy): domain Bacteria; phylum Actinomycetota; class Actinomycetes; order Actinomycetales; family Dermatophilaceae; genus UBA4719. Next base: position 11,453 of record PKWT01000134.1, read on the forward strand.
CGGTGCGCACGGTTGTTGCGCAGTTTGCCGAGCACCTCGTCGGTAGTGACCCCGCGTGCATCGAGGACCACTGGCAGGTCCTGACGAAAAGTGGCTTCTACCGCGGCGGTCCGATTCTTGGCAGCGCCGTGTCCGGCGTCGACCAGGCGTTGTGGGACATCAAGGGCAAGACCCTTGGCGTCCCTGTATACGAACTGCTCGGCGGGGCGGTCCGCGACCGCATCCGGATGTACGGCTGGGTCGGCGGCGACGACCCGAGCGGCGTCGCCGAGGCCATCCAGGCGCAGCTCGACGTCGGGATGACCGCGGTCAAGATGAATGCCTCCGGCTCGATGGGTCCGCTGGGCACGGTGGCCGAGATCGACGGCGTCCTGGAGCGGGTGGCCGCGGCACGCGAGGTGCTGGGACCGGACCGGGATGTTGCCGTGGACTTTCATGGGCGCCTGACGCTGGCCAACGCCCGCCGCATCGCACCACTGCTGGAGCCGTTGCGTCCGTTCTTCATCGAGGAGCCGGTCGTCCCCGAGAACTCTCACCTCATCGCGCAGCTCGCGCAGGCGACATCCATCCCGATTGCCACCGGGGAGCGGCTGTACAACCGGCAAGACTTCCTGCCGGTGCTTCAGGCCGGGATCGCCGTGGCCCAGCCCGACGTCTCCCACGCGGGTGGAATCTCGGAAGTCCGCCGCATCGCGGCCATGGCAGAGGTCTACGACGTCCAGCTCGCCCCACACTGCCCCCTTGGCCCGATCGCGCTCGCCGCGTGTCTGCAGGTGGGCTTCGCCACCCCCAACCTCCTGATCCAGGAAGAGAGCATCGGGATTCACTACAACCAGGGTGCCGAGGTGCTGGACTACGTGCTTGACAAGGCACCACTGAAGTTCGTGAACGGCAACATCGAGAGACTCACCGGTCCTGGGCTGGGCATCGAGATCGATGAGGCGGCCGTGCGCGCGGCGGACGCGCGCGGGCACGTCTGGCGCACGCCGGTGTGGCGCCATGCGGACGGAGCCCTGGCGGAATGGTGACCCCGGTTCCCAGCGACTTTCTCACCGAGCTCGCACAGGAGCGACTGCTCGTCATCATCCGCGGTACAGACCCTGAGGCCGCCATTGCGACCTCGCTCGTCCTGCTCCGGTCAGGTATCCGGTTCCTTGAGGTGTCACTGGTCACGGCGGATGC
>PKWT01000045.1 GCA_003132125.1 Micrococcales bacterium
CGCTTCTTGTTGAGCTGGATGTGCCCGTTGGCGTAGTTGTCAGGGTCGAGGTAACCAAGAATCAGGTCGGCATCGGTGACCGTCGGCTGAACGCCGCCCCGGTCGTAACAGGCAGGACCCGGATCGGATCCGGCTGACTCCGGTCCGATCTGGATGGAGTGGTGGATGCGGTTGAAACCGGCGATGGAGCCGCCGCCCGCCCCAAGGGTGTTCAGGTGGATCATCGGCGCCGACACCATCCAGCGCCCGATCGTGGGCTGGAAGTCGTAGTGCCTGACCCCTCCCTCGGGAACCAGCCCGATATCGAATGACGTCCCGCCCATGTCCATCGAGACGACGTCGCCAAGGCCGGTCGACTCGGACAGGTGCTGTGCCGCGCCGACTCCCGCAATCGGGCCGGAGTGGATGGTCTGCAGGGCATCGGTGGAGTTGGACTGCGCCATCCCGCCGGAGTTGTGGATCACGAGCATCGGCTTCGTGTAGCCCGAGTCCCTCAGGTTGCTGGACAGCTGGTTCAGCGCGTGGAACATCGTCGCGTGCAGAAAGGCGTCCACGATGGTGGCCGTCGCCCGCACATACTCGCCCTTGCGACCGGACACCTGACTGCTCAGAAGCACCGGGATGGAACCCAGCTCGTGAGTCGGGTACTCCTCCAGGATGATCTCCAGGACTCGTTCCTCATGGGCCGAGTTCTCGGTGGCGTTGGTCAGCGCCACGACGATCGCCTCGGCGCCGTTGTCGACCAGCTCACGAACCTGCTGGCGCACGTCCTCGTACATGACCGGCACCAGCACCTCACCCACCGAGTCGATCCGTTCCTTGATCGAGCGGATCAGCTTGCGCGGGACGAGTGGCTCGGGTCGCTGGGCGTTGGGCATGTCGCCCTGCCTGACAGTGTCCAGCCCCTCGCCGTACCCACGCCCGCGGGAGAGCGGGATGGTGTCCTCGAAACCATGGGTCACCAGAGCCGCGATCCGGGGGCCCTTGCCCTCGATCAGGGCGTTGGTCCCCAGGGTGGTGGCGTAACGGACCGAGTCGACCTCGCGCAGAGCGGTATCGCGATCGACCCCGGCCTTCTCGCAGGCGCGATCCAGCGCCTCGTTGAACCCGAGCGCCAGGTTGTGGTGGGTCGTGAGTGCCTTGGACTCGATATAGAGGTCGTCCCAGACGAAGAAACAGTCGCTGAAGGTGCCGCCGATGTCAACGGAGATGCGTTTCATGGTCACATTCCTTTCTGATAGGTACGGCGGTTAGCTGTCGGCTGGAGAATGGGAGTGGCTGCCGGTCGACTCGAACCTGGCGGTGAAGTCGGTGACCGCGTTCTCGTTCGGTCCGTAGTTGACGACGACCTCGGCGTTGTCGCCGCTGGCTTCCCACTTCTCGCGCAGGGAGTCGATGTCCCAGATCATGTCCACCGTCGGGGGGTGGCCCGGGGGGAGGTACTCGGCCTCGATCTGGGTGCCGCACTGCGGGCAGCAGAACTCGAGGATGCGGCAGAAGTCCGGGTCCGGGGAGAACGTGAACTCGTACCTCTCCGGGTCAAGGATCGGCGGGTGGATCTCACGGGGATCGCGGTCGTAGACCAGCGTTCCCTCCTTGTAGTTACCGCGGGCATCGCCGAGGTCCTGGCCGCAGATCCGGCACAGCCACCTCTCGGAGTCGAGGTCGATGAACAGGTACTCCGTCATGGGAACGCGCATGGTGCTCTACCTTTCACTGAAATGGTCTGGGACGTTCTGTGCGGAGTGCTACTTTGCGTCGGTGAGCAGCAGGTCTCCTGCCGCCGAGATGTCCAGGGTCCAGCCGGCCGGGACGCGTGCGGTGAAGAAGGGGCCTTCGACGATCGCCGGCCCCGTTGCCGTGGCACCGGGCTGCTGACCCTCGAGCTGGTAGACCGAGATGGTGTCGATCTGCTTCGCGGAGGAACGGACCGCCCGGGTGCCAGAGGAGACGGCGTCGCTCTTGTTCGCGGGGGTCCCGCCCTCGATCACGGGGTGAGGCAACGCGAAGGTCGCCTTGAGGGACAGGATGACGGTCTGTCCGGAGGCGGGCGAAGGGACCAGGCCATCGGAGTACACCGCCGACGGACTCGACGAGCCGTCCTTGTCCTCGGTAACCAGCCTCCAGTCGACCGTGCAGTCGTTGAGCTCGTGCCCTTCCTGGAACATGTCTCGCGAGGCCTTGGCCTCCATCGCCTTCTTCACCTCGTCGACAGCGGTCGTGTCCATGCCCGTGATGTTGGTCTCGTAGGTCTGAGCGATGTCGGAGAAGCTGATCCCGAAGGCAGAGAACACGGCTGCCAGCTTCGGCACCAGCACGTGACGGACACCGGCGATCCGCGCGGCGCTGCAGGCACTCATCGGTCCGCCGCCACCGAAGGCGGCCAACGTCGTCGTCTCGGGGTCCCCGACAAAGTGGGCGAACGCTCCGGCCATCTTCTGCGAGTAGGTGTCTTCCATCCGGACCAGCGCTTCCTCCAGGCTGACTCCCAAGGGTTCCGCGATGGTCTTGGTGATGACCGCCTTGGACCGCTCGGCATCGAGGAACATCTCACCGTTGAGGTACGTCTCCGGATCCAGCACTCCGAGAAGCAGGTTCACGTCCGTGATGGTTGCCTGGGTGCCGCCGAAGCCGAAGCACGCCGGGCCCGGGGCTGCGCCGACACTCTCGGGGCCGACCGTGATCTCGCCATTCTGGACGGCGATGATGGAGCTGCCGCCCACACCGGTCGAGTGGACGTTGCTCATCTCATAGGAGATCGACACCCCTTTGACCGAGCCATGCCGGTCAGTGGCGATGGTCGAGTTGTTCACCGCGCCGACGTCTGTGGTGGTGCCACCGACATCGATCATCAGGACGTTCTCNNAGTCCGTAGGCCTCGGCCAGCGCCCGGGTGCCCTCCAGGCCGCCGCGCGGTCCTGAGGAGTACGTCTTGAGCGCAACGGACTTGGCCACCCGCGACGACGCGCCGTCGTTGCGGTAGATCAGGAGCGGGTTCTTGATCTTGTGCGCACGCAGCCTGTCCTCGGCGTTGTAGAGGAACCGCTCAACCGTGGGGTGAAGGTAGGAGTTGAGGATCCCGGACCAGATCTGACGAGAACGCACCGTGTCGGTGGCGAACTCCCAGG
>PKWT01000068.1 GCA_003132125.1 Micrococcales bacterium
TCGTCGGCGATGGCTCTCGCGTCAGGCAGCGATCGGACAAAGGGCCCTAGACACGTGTCATCCGCAGCTGCGGACACCCGGCACCCTGGCGGCCGCGACGGAATACCAGCACGATGCGACACCTTGATGGCTCAGTGACCATCTTCGAAGAGATCCTTCCGCTGTCAGTCCTCGACTTCGTCGGCATAGAGCACGGCGAGATTCCCCACGCGTCGATCGCCGGCGCTGTCGGCATCGCCCAGGCCGTAGAGACGGCTGGATATCGGCGTTACTGGGTCTCCGAGCACCACAACATGGCCAGCCTTGCGTGCAGCGCCCCCGAGATCCTCACGGCGCACGTTGCAGCACATACCGAGCGGATCCGGGTCGGGGCTGCAGGGATCATGTTGCCGAACCACTCGCCGTTCAAGGTCGCCGAGACCTTCCGCACCCTTCTCGCGATGCATCCCGGCCGGATCGACCTGGCTCTGGGGCGCGCGCCCGGCACNNACGGAGTTTCCCGGGCAGGTCGCGGAGCTCAGGGCGTTCCTCGGCGACGGCTTTCCCGACGGGCACCCGTACGCGAAGCTGATCGCAGCACCGGTCGTCGACGAACAACCGGAGCTCTTTATCCTCGGTTCCAGCCAGTACGGACCACACTTCGCCGCCGTGAACGGGATGAGCGCAGTCTTCGCCCACCATATGAGCCCGGACCTGGCCTTCCAGGCGCTGCGCGACTACCGCCGCGACTTCACTCCGCGTGTCGACGGAACAAAGGCGTACTCGGCCATGTCGGTGCTGGCGTTCGCCAGCGAGGACGATGAGGCAGTTCTGGAGTTCGAGGCCGCTTGGGCCCTGACCATCCAGAACATGGCGCGCGGGAAGCGCGAGCCCCTGAGGCCAGAAGAGGTCCGGGACTTCGCCCGCTCCGAAGCCTTCCGGGGAAGTCGCCGGGACGACACCCGCATGGTGACCGGGAGCGCGAAGGTTGTTGCTGAGCGGCTGCTGGAGATGAAGGAGCTTGCACAGGTTGACGAACTGGTGCTGGTCACCCCAAGCCTGGGCCGACAACGCCGTACGGACAGCTACCTCGCCGTTGCGGATGCCTGGCGCCTGGCCGGGTAGTCGACGTACAACCGGCACCGCGCCTGCAGTTGGGACTTCGACCGCCGCTCCTACGTCAACGCCGAGCCACGGAGAAGTGGCCCCCAAACACGAAGGAGAAGCGGAATAGTCACCTGCGATCTCGACCTGTACGAGGACGTGGTCTCAGTGCATGACCGCACCCGACAGTGCCGCCGCCTCATCCACGCTCCCAGAGGCACATTTACGTGCGACCAAGTCGCCGGCTCCAACGGCACCCCTGACGGGTTCAACGCCACGATCGACAAGATCCAGGCCCCAAGCAACCCGCTGACCACCGGCCGCTTCCAGGCCGGAGGTCAGCAATGCAAGCCGGCCACCGCGCAAGAAGGGTCGCAGCCGTATGGGAGTCTCTGCTGGTACCTCTCAGCCGGGACTACGACAGCGAGCCCGCTGGTTGTCTGACTATGCACCGATCCTCGCGGATCCCTTAGCGAGGAGAACACATCGACAAGCACAGGAGAAGCATGCTCACCGTCAACGCCTACGCCGCCACCTCCCCGACAGCACCGCTGGCCCCGACGACCATCGAGCGGCGCGACCTCGGCCCGCACGACGTCCTCATCGAGATCAAGTACGCCGGCATCTGCCACTCCGACATCCACACCGCCCGTGGTGACTGGGGTCCGGTCACCTACCCCCTGGTGACCGGTCACGAGATCGCCGGCATCGTCACCAAGGTCGGCACCGAGGTCACCAAGCATGCCGTCGGCGACCGCGTCGGGGTCGGCTGCATGGTCGACTCCTGCGGCGAGTGCCGCTACTGCCAGGGCGGGCAGGAGCAGTTCTGCATCAAGGGCAACATCGGCACCTACGGCGCCACGGGCAAGGACGGCCAGCCCACCCAGGGCGGCTACTCCACCCACATCGTCGTCACCCAGGACTTCGTCCTGCACATCCCGGACGGACTCGACCTCGACGTCGCGGCCCCGCTGCTGTGCGCCGGCATCACCACCTACTCGCCCCTGAACCGCTGGGGCGCAGGCCCCGGCAAGAAGGTCGCCGTCGTCGGCCTCGGCGGGCTCGGGCACATGGGCGTCAAGATCGCCCACGCCATGGGCGCCGAGGTCACCGTGCTGTCGCAGTCGCTGAAGAAGCAGGAGGACGGGCTGCGCCTGGGCGCCGACCACTACTACGCGACCAGCAACCCCGAGACGTTCGAGAAGCTCGCCGGGAGCTTCGACCTGGTCCTCAACACGGTCAGCGCCGCGATCGACGTCGACGCGTACCTGTCCCTGCTCGCCGTCGACGGCGCCCTGGTCAACGTCGGCGCCCCGCCCGAACCGCTGTCCGTCAACGTGTTCTCTCTGATCCTGGCCCGCCGCTCCTTCGCCGGCTCCATGATCGGAGGCATTCGCGAGACTCAGGAGATGCTTGACTTCTGCGCCGCCCACCACCTCGGCGCCGAGATCGAGGTCATCGGCGCCGACCAGATCAACGAGGCCTACGAGCGCGTCCTGGCCTCGGACGTGCGCTACCGCTTCGTCATCGACACCTCCACCCTTAGCTGACCTCCACAGAGCTGAGGGCACTTCCGATGCGCTTCTCAGGCGAGGGTCCGTAGGCACACGCTCACGGACCCTCGCCCGGTCGTATCTTTCTGATGAGTCCGCCATCCTCATAGTGGAACGGCCAGCGGAGCATGTGGTCACCGCTCACCGCCGCCTCTGGCCGTCCCGTAGCCGGATCCTTCGCGGGACACCGGATGTCCCAACCTCACGACCTGGGCCTTCGGGCGAAGAAGTTCATCGCAGTGAACGACAACACGACCTCGTTGTCCTGGTTGAGGGATTCGACGGCGGAGCGCACGAGTCCCCGGTCAGGTTTGGAGCGCGAGGCACGCGCCTCGGCGACCGTGACGCGAATGCGCAGTTGGTCGCCAGGTCGCACGGGCCGAGGCCAGCGGAGCTCGTCGAGGCCGGGCGAGGCCAGGCTGGCTACCCGGGAGATGTAGTGGTCGACGTAGAGCCGCATGCACACGGCGATCGTGTGGACACCGCTCGCGATCAACCCGCTAAACGGGCCTGTCGCCGACCAAGCCGGGTCGGTGTGGATCGACTGCGGGTCGTAGTGCCGGGCGAAGGCGACGATCTCCGTCTGGCTCAGGCTCGCGTAGCCGAACTCGTAAACCGACCCAG
>PKWT01000205.1:0-1943 GCA_003132125.1 Micrococcales bacterium
TGTCGAGCCGGTGGGTGTCGAGCCGCCGCACGCCGCCGGGAGCATGGCTGCAACCGCCAGGATGAGGGCCGCCGGAACCCGGAGGGTACGAGTCGTTGGGCGCTTCATGGGTGGTTCATCGCTCCTTGGCTCCCGGGTCCGGATGTCGCCGGTTCGATCTCTGTTGACGCTGAGTCTGAGGTGGATGAGTTGGAAGCGGTCGCTGTGGTCGCGCTGCCGAATGCTCGAGCAACCTCTTCCCACGGACATGGGCGCTGCCAGAGGTATCCCTGTGCCTGGTCGCAGCCGGCATCCACCAGTGCGTCGGCGACGTCCTGGGACTCCACCCCCACGGCGGTGACCAGGCACCCAAGGCTGTGGCCAAGATCGATGAACGAGCGCACGACGGCGCGGTCCTTGTCGTCGCCGGGCAGATCGGCAAAGAACGCCCTGTCGATCTTGACCTCCGACACCTGGACGGTGCGTAGCCGGGTCAGGCTGGTGAAACCGACGCCGAAGTCGTCCATCGAGATCGAGACGCCCTGTGCTGCCAGCGCACCGACAACCTGCGCGGCCATCTCGTTGTCGTAGGCCAGGGCCGTCTCGGTCACCTCGAGGTGCAGCAGCCCCGGACGCACTCCCGACTCCCGCAGCATCAAGCTGACGGTGTCGGCGAACTCCAGCGATGCGAGGTTACGGTGGGACAGGTTGACCGCGACCGCCCAGTCGAGGCCGGCAGCTGTCCATGCCGTGCAGTCGGCAAGTGCGCGCCGCAGCACCCAGCTTGTCATTGGCCCAATCAGCTCGGAGTACTGCTCTGCTACGGACAGGAACTCCGACGGCAGGAGCAGCCCGCGGTCTGGGTGCTGCCAGCGCACAAGTGCCTCGAGGCAGCTCACCCTGCCCGTGAGGAGCTCCATCTTCGGCTGGTAGTGGAGCACGAGCTCGTCGCGATCCAGCGCCCGGAGCAGCTCGTCGTGCATCAACAGCACGTGAGTCGCGTGCTGAGGGGTCCCAACGTCGTAGACCACGACACCAGTGGGGCCGTACTTGCCCTGGTACATGGCCGCGTCGGCATGCCGCAGCAGCTGCTCCACGGTCTCGGCGCCGTCGGGATAGAAGCAGATGCCGAAACTCGCGCCCACANNGGGAGGACCAGACCGAACTCGTCGCCGCCGAGCCGGGCCACGGTGTCATCGGTACGCAGGGACTCGCTCAGTCGGCTGGCCACGACCTGTAGCAGCTCGTCGCCCGCCTGGTGACCCAGTGTGTCGTTGACCTCTTTGAAGTGGTCAAGATCGATGAGCACCAACGCGCCCGGCTCCCCATTGTGGCTACGGGCGAGCGCCTCCTCCGCCGTGCGCAGGAACAGCTGGCGGTTGGGCAGGCCGGTCAGCGAGTCGTGGAGGGACCGGCGCTCATGTTCGGTCGCATTCTCGCGGAGCGCACGTGTGGTCCACCACGAGATGAAGGCCAGGACGGCGAACAGGCCCACGAGGCTGAGGGCGAACCGAATCATCTTGGCACGTGTCTCGCCCTGCACCTTGGTGGCGATCGCGTCGTACGGCAGGTCGACCTCGAGCACCCCCGCGGCCCTGCCGTTCGCTCCGGCGATCACCGGGAGCGTGACGCGAACAGCGGCTGGCGAGTTCTGGTGCTTCTCGATGACACGCACGTCGGTGCCCCCAGCAGCAGCGGTCCGGAACGCCGGATCGCTCGGTGACACGGAACCCGCGAGGCTGCTGTTGTCGGAGAACTCGACGGTGCCCGTGAAGCTCAGCAGTCGTAGATGCGCGACCCTGCCGTTGAAGATGGCGAGGTCGGTGGCGGACTGGAGTCGCTCACGTTCGGTGCTGTTCAACCCTTGGGACAGGTCGGCGCCGCGCAGCGCCGGCGCGACGACCATGTCTTCGATGATGGCGCCCTGGGCGCGCCCCCAGTCCAGACCGAACTGATCCGCCGAC
>PKWT01000205.1:2013-4772 GCA_003132125.1 Micrococcales bacterium
CCCCCCCATAGAGTGAGTGCGCCAGCCCGCCCACTGTCACTGCTACGTTTTCTGGAGCGACCCATGTCCCTCGACCAGACCTTCTACGGCTCCGACTTCGGTCAGCTGAGCAGCCAGGATCCTGAGATTGCGGGTGTGCTGCTCTCTGAGCTCGACCGCCTGCGCGGTGGTCTTCAGCTGATCGCCAGCGAGAACCTCACCAGCCCGGCTGTGCTGGCCGCACTGGGCTCCACCTTGTCCAACAAATACGCCGAGGGCTATCCGGGGCGCCGCTACTACGGCGGTTGTTCCGAGGTCGACAAGGCCGAGGTGATCGGCATCGCCCGCGCCAAGGCCCTGTTCGGCGCCGACCACGCCAACCTCCAGCCGCACTCGGGCGCCAGCGCCAACCTGGCCGTCTACGGAGCCTTCTGTCAGCCGGGCGATACCATCCTGGCGATGTCCCTGCCGCACGGCGGTCACCTCACGCACGGCTCCAAAGTCTCCTTCAGCGGCAAGTGGTTCAACGCCGTTCACTACGGAGTGGACAAGGAGACCGAGGACATCGACTACGCGCAGGTCGCCAAGCTGGCACGGCACCATCGACCCAAGCTCATCGTCGCCGGTGGCTCGGCCATCCCGAGGCTGATCGACTTCGAGTTCTTCCGCAACCTGGCCGACGAGGTCGGTGCCATCTTCTGGGTCGACGCAGCGCACTTCATCGGGCTGGTCGCAGGCAAGGCCATCCCGAGCCCCGTGCCGTATGCCGATGTCGTCACCTTCACGACGCACAAGGTGCTTCGTGGACCACGCGGCGGCATGCTGGTCTGCAAGGAGGAGCACGCCGCCAAGTTGGACAAGGCTGTGTTCCCGATGATGCAGGGAGGCCCGCTGATGCACTGCATCGCAGCCAAAGCGGTCAACCTGCACGAGTGTGCCCAGCCGGCCTACGAGGTCTATGCCAAACAGGTCATCGCCAACGCCCAGCAGCTGGCGAGCTCTTTGGGCGAGCGGGGCATTCGCCCGATCACGGGAGGCACGGACACCCATCTGTCATTGCATGACCTGCAGGGGATCGGGGTGACAGGCAAGGATGCTGAGGCCCGGGCGGGTGCGGCCGGCATCGTGCTGAACAAGAACGCCATACCGTTCGACCCGCAGCCTCCGAACACGGCCTCCGGCATCCGCGTCGGCACCCCGTCGGTGACCACCCAAGGCATGGGGACAGCCGAGATGAAGGTCATCGCCGACCTCATCCATCAGGCCCTGACCCAGACCGACGGAGACCCGGACAACGCCAAGGCAACAGAGATCCGCGGGCAGGTGACCGACCTCGTCGGCCGCTTCCCGGCATACCCTCGTTCGGGTAGTTGATCTCGGCTGCACCCTTCTCGAGCTAGGCGCTGATCCGTGCGCGAGTACCTTCTGGTCTTCATCGTGGCCGCCGCGATGACCTATGCCGCCACACCCTTCGTGAGGTGGCTCGCCGTGGCGACCGGTGCGATCACCGCAGTGCGCGACCGCGACGTGCACGCCGTGCCCATCCCGCGTCTTGGGGGTGTGGCGATCCTCATCGGGTTCGTCGCCGCCCTGCTCGTGGCGACCCAGCTGCCCTACCTGTCCCAGATCTTCCAGGGCGGCGAGATGAAGGGCGTGCTGGTGGCCGCCGTCATCGTCTGCGCGGTCGGGGTGCTGGACGACATTCGTGAGCTGGACTGGCTGACGAAGCTCGCGGGGCAGATGCTGGCAGCGGGCGTGATGGCATTCCAGGGAGTTCAGCTGCTGTCGCTGCCGCTGTTCGGCGTGACCGTCCTGCCGACGCCCGTCCTGGTGGCACTGACGATCATCATCGTGGTGATCTCGGCCAACGCGGTCAACTTCATCGACGGACTGGACGGCCTGGCCGCCGGCGTGGTCGGCATTGCCGGGACAGCCTTCTTCGCCTACTCCTACCTGCTCTCACGGACCTACGACCCACCGAACGTGTTCTCCTCCGCGACCTTCATCACCGCAGCGCTGGTGGGCTGTTGCGTGGGCTTCCTGCCCTACAACTTCCACCCGGCCCGACTCTTCATGGGCGACGCGGGCGCTCTCCTGCTCGGCCTCCTGCTGGCCGCCGCGACGATCTCGATGACGGGCAGCATCGACCCCAACGCCCAGATCGGTGGCAATGCCGCCGCCGCGATCCTGCTGCCAGTCGTGCTCCCGCTGGCGATCCTGTCGCTGCCCCTGCTGGATGTCCTTCTCGCGGTGGTTCGACGCACCCGTGCCGGGCGGCGGCCGTGGCACCCGGACGCGCAGCACCTGCATCACCGGATGCTGCAGATCGGTCACACGCATGTGCAGGCGGTGCTGCTGCTCTACCTGTGGGCGGCCCTTTTCGCCCTCGGCGCGGTGTCCTTCGCCTTCGTCGATGGCTGGCTCCCGTTCGTGGCCATTGCCGTCGTCGCCATCTCGGCCATGGTTCTGACGCTGCGGCTACCCCGATGGATGCCCGATAGGCGCTTGTGATAGCTTTCACAAGCTGTCGTGCGATGACGTCGGGTTGCGCTTCCCGGGTCTGTCCAGAGCACGACAGACCCCTCGAGACGCCACGTCAGCCACCGATGACGACTCTGACTAGGCAGGCCACATGATGCAGCCGCAGGCACCGCCGTTCGCCGCGATGCTTCGCGCTGCCGTGATCCCCATGGTCTGCACCGCCCCGGTGATCGTGCTGGTCTTCTGGGTCACGCGTCAGACCCGCGGCGGTCTGGCGGCGATCTTGGGCGTCTCCATCG
>PKWT01000404.1 GCA_003132125.1 Micrococcales bacterium
CCTAACAACTGGCGGGCCTTCGTTCAGGGGTACAGATGGCGACGCAGCTCACCGACCAGCTCGGCCCGGTGCTGCTGTCCGATGTTCGTCGCCCCAGGGAAGCTCGCGAACCCGTGGGGGACCCCGACGTAGTTGGTGTGTCGGACGGGCACCCCGGCGGCGGCCAGTTTTCCGGCATACAGGCTGCCTTCGTCGCGTAGCGGATCGAGATCGGCGGTCTGAACCAGCGCGGGCGGAAGGTTCGCATGGCTGGTGGCCCACAAGGGCGAGACAAGCGGGTCATCGGCTGAGAGACCGTCCGGACCCAGGTAGTGCTCGAGGAATGCGCCGATCTTTGGTCGGGTGAGGATCGGAGCGTCAGCGTGTTCCGCGATGGACGGCTGGCTCATGGTCGCATCGGTGCCTGGATACAGCAGCGCCTGGTGCGCGATCGGCGGTCCGCCTTCGTCCCGGACCACCTGACACACGATTGCTGACAAGTTGCCGCCGGCGCTGTCACCGGACACTGCAAGATGAGAACCGTTGCCGCCCAACGACTCTGCGTGTTCCGCGAGCCAGCGGACGGCTTCGACGCAGTCATGCACAGCCTTCGGTGCACGGTGTTCGGGCGCCATGCGGTAGTCGACACTGACCACGACCGCGCCGACGGTTCGAGCCAGGAAGGTGCACAACGGGTCGTACATGCGGGTGTTGCCCAGCACCCAGCCCCCACCGTGGAAGAACACGATCACCGGAAGCAGCTCTCGCGACCCCGCCGGACGGTATACACGCAGTGGCACCTCGTGCCCGTCACGCGCCGGGAATCCCGTGTCCTCGCGTGAGACGTCCCTGAAGACCGGACCGGTGATCCAGGTGAACGGGGNNGAGGTCCATACCGACGATCGACTCGTGCCCGAAGCGGTCGAAGGCCATCGTGAAGACCCGGGTCCGTAGAGGCATACGAGTGGTGGCGATGGGGCGTCGAGTTCTCACCGCCTCATCATGCCGACCCCAACGTGGTGATTCGCCTAGGCTGGCGCCATGACCGTGCGCCGGGTGATGGGGATCGAGACGGAGTACGGCATCTCCGTGCCGGGGGATCCCACCGCGAACCCGATGTTGCTGTCCGGATCCGTCGTCAATGCCTACGGCAGCCTGCGAGGTCGCCGCGTCGGTCGGGCCAGCTGGGACTACGAGGACGAGATGCCGCTGCGCGATGCGCGTGGATTCGAGATCGACCGGGCGCATGCAGATGCTAGCCAGCTGACTGACGAGGAAGACCCGACGCTGGCCAACATCGTTCTCACCAACGGCGCCCGCCTGTATGTCGACCATGCCCATCCTGAGTACAGCTCGCCCGAGGTGACCTCACCACGTGCGGCCCTGCGCTGGGATCGGGCAGGGGAGCGGATCATGCTCGAGTCGGTCCGGCGTCTGTCGTCGGTGCCAGGGACTGCCGGCGTGAACCTCTACAAGAACAACACCGACGGCAAGGGCGCCTCATACGGCACCCACGAGAACTACCTGATGCCCAGGGCGACTCCGTTCTCCGACATCAGCCGCCACCTGATCCCCTTCTTCGTGGCGCGACAGGTGATGTGCGGCGCGGGCAGGGTTGGTATTGGCCAGGACTCGGCAACGTCCGGATTCCAGATCGCCCAGCGGTCGGACTTCTTCGAGGTCGAGGTTGGCCTTGAGACCACTCTCAAGCGGCCCATCATCAACACGCGGGACGAGCCACACGCGGTGGCCGATCTCTATCGCCGGCTGCACGTGATCATCGGCGACGCGAATCAGTGCGACGTCGCGAGTCTGCTCAAGATGGGCACCACCAGCCTGGTCCTGGCAATGATCGAGAGCCAGACGCTCACCGTCGACCTGAGTGTCCGCAAACCGGTGGCCACGCTGCATGCGGTCTCACATGACCCGAGCCTGCAGACCCTTGTCGAGCTTCGCGACGGCCGCACCATGACTGCGGTCCAGCTGCTGTGGGCCTATTTCGAGCAGGCCGATTCCTATCTGCAGGCACGTCACGCCGGTGCTATCGATGCCGACACTGCAGAGGTGATGTCGCGCTGGTCTTCGGTGCTCACCAAGCTCGAGCGCGACCCCATGGAGTGCGCGCGCGAGATCGACTGGGTCGCCAAGCTCACCCTCTTGCAGGGTTATCGGGACAGGGACGGGCTGGAGTGGTCGGATCACCGGCTCAGGGCGATCGACATCCAGTGGTCGGATGTCCGGCCCGAGAAGGGCCTGTTCCACCGCCTCGTGCAGCGTGGCCGGATCGAGTCGCTGGTCGAGGATGAGGTGGTGGAGGCAGCCATCACCAACCCGCCAGAGGACACGCGCGCCTACTTCCGGGGTCGCTGCCTGGAGAAATACCCTGCTGAGATTGCCGCTGCGTCATGGGACTCGGTGATCTTCGACGTGCCCGGCCAGACCGCCCTGCAGCGGGTTCCCATGCTCGAACCGCTGCGTGGTACCCGTGACGGCGTCGGCGACCTGATCGACCGCAGCCCCGACGCGTCAACCCTGTTGCAGGAATTGGCCGCAGCCGGTCGGTGAGATCCGACTAGGCTGCCGATGACAAAGGATGTCCGGCATCTGCCGGCCCCGATGATCGCCCTTGGAGGACGGATGCCAAGCCAGGAACACAGCCGACCACAGCGTCGCGACGAGACCTCCGACGAGGCGCCCGCGCCCGCGGCAGCGAGCCCCGAGGCGACGGCACGCAAGGACGCGCTCGACGATGACATCGACAGCGTCCTGGACGAGATCGATGGGGTTCTGGAAGCCAATGCGGAAGAGTTCGTGCGCGGCTTCGTCCAGAAGGGCGGCCAGTGAGCCTCGGATTCGGCGGCGCCGGTCGACTGCCCGCGGCGTTCATGACGACCGGCTCCTCGTCTTTCACCGAGTTCATCAGCGCGCACTCTCCTGAGCTGCTGCCCTCGGGTCGCGCGCTGCCTGTGGGCGGCACGGTCGAGGCGCCGCACGGAACGACGATCGTGGCGCTCACCTATGAGAGCGGCGTCGTCATGGCGGGGGACCGTCGAGCCACCATGGGCAACCTGATTGCCAACCGTGACATGGACAAGGTGTTTGCCGCTGACGAGTACTCCGCTGTCGGGATAGCCGGAACCGCGGGTCTTGCCATCGAGGTGGTGAAGCTGTTCCAGGTCGAGCTCGAGCACTACGAGAAGATTGAGGGGACGCTGCTGTCGGTCGAGGGCAAGGCCAACCGGCTCGCCTCGATGATCCGGGCGAACCTGGCGATGGCCATGCAGGGCTTGTCCGTCGTCCCGATGTTCGCGGGATTCGACCTCGACGCCATGGCGGGCCGGATCTTCTCGTATGACGTGACCGGTGGCTGCTACGAGGAGCATGACCATCACAGCGTCGGCTCAGGCTCGCTCTTTGCCCGTGGAGCCATGAAGAAGCTCTGGCGGCCGGGCATGGACGCGGCTGCCGCCACCCGCGTGGCTGTCGAGGCGCTCTATGACGCTGCGGACGATGACTCGGCGACCGGCGGTCCTGACCTCGGTCGACGGATCTGGCCGACCCTTGCTGTGGTGGACGCCGGCGGGCTGCGGTTCCTGGACGACAACGCGCTGGCCGCTGTTGTCGAGCTCATCGTGGCCGACCGCCGCGGCAACCCCGGAGGTGCCCGATGACCATGCCGTTCTACGTCTCGCCCGAGCAGCTGATGAAGGACCGGGCCGATTTTGCGCGCAAGGGGATCGCCCGCGGCCGCTCCGTCGTGGTTCTGGGCTATGACCGGGGCATCGCGTTCGTCGCCGACAATCCCTCTCGCGCTCTGCACAAGGTGTCCGAGATCTACGACCGGATCGCCTTCGCTGCCGTCGGCAAGTACAACGAGTTCGAGAATCTGCGAGTGGCGGGTGTGCGCTACGCCGATCTGCGTGGCTACTCCTACGATCGCAGGGACGTGACGGCGCGGGGACTGGCCAATGCCTATGCACAGACGCTCGGCGCGGTCTTCACCCAGGAGTCAAAGCCGTACGAGGTCGAGATTGTCGTTGCCGAGGTCGGTGAGCACGCCGACGAGGACCAGATCTACCGCTTGATGTATGACGGCTCGGTCGCCGACGAGCAGGGGTTCATCGCGATGGGCGGAACCGGCGATCACATCACTGCGGGTCTCAAGGAGCGGTGGAGGCCAGGCATGAACCTCGGTGATGCGCTGGCGCTGGCGGTCGAGCTGCTGGGGCAGGACCCGAGCGGTGGGCCCTCACGCACCCTGACCGTGACCCAGCTCGAGGTCGCGGTTCTGGACCGGGAACGGCCCCGGCGCACCTTCCGCCGTCTGGCGGGGCCGTTGCTCGACGCGCTCCTGAGCAGCGAGAACCCCGTGAAGGACGTGCCTGCCGACGATGACGCGGCGCCGGGACGTCACGACACGCTGACCGGTGAGACCTCACCGGTCAGCGAGACTGCACCGTCCAGCGATGACGCTGCGGGCGGACCCCCGGAGCCAGATCCGTCATAACCATCTCGGTGACCAGTCACACCATCGCGCACCTCACCGGCCAGCGACCGATGACGCTGTCAGAGTTTCTCGGCGCCGAACCCTCGTCCTTCGCCCATCTGACCTAGGACGAGCTCAGCGCTTCGAGCCCACTTTCCGGCCTGAGCCAGATGACTTGTGGCCGTTGCTGTTGTCGCCGGAGTTGACGTCTGTGCTGTCACTGGCGTTGTCATCCGTGTTGACGTCGGTTTCGCCGTCCGCAGGCGCCTCGACGGTCAGCTCGGACGTAGCAGGCTCATTGTCCGTCGCCGTGGTGTCCGTCGCCGTGGTGTTCTCGTCGGTGGTGTTGACGTCGGTGGTGCTCTCGTCAGAGGCGTTGGTGTTCTCTTCAGTGGCGTTCTCGCCATCCTGGGCGTCGGTCACCACCTCATGCGACTCGACGTCGGTAGTGGCCCCGGTCTCGTCGGCGACGGCAGCTGCCTCCTCGATCGGCGCGATCATCGCCACACCGCCGAGCGTCGCCAGCATCTGGCGAACATTGGTGAGCTGCGCGTTGATGCTGTCTCGTCGCTGGGTGGCGGCGGCGAGCTCACGCTCGGAGTCGGACCGGATGCGTTCGGCCTTGATCTTCGCCTCGGCCACCAGCGACTGTGCGTGCGAGGTGGCCTGCTCGAGCTGCTGACCGGACCTCGACGCCGCTTCATGTTGCGCCTGCTCTGACTCGCTGCGGATCTGTTCCGAGCGCTGCTGGACATCGGCCAGCTGCTGCTCGGCGGCAGCGATCTCGGCGACGAGCTCCAACGCCGATGCGTCCCGGCGCGCGGCCAGGGTCGTCTCGAAGTCGACAGCAGCGGCGGCAGACTTGGCGCGGGCCCGCTCGTAGACGGCTTCGGCTTCTTCCCGCCGGGTCATGGCCTCGCGGTCGGCGTCGTCCAGGAGGCTGTCCGCGTGCCGTTTGGCGTCTTCCAGGATCCTGGCGACGTCGGCGTCGACGGCGCTGCGTGTCTCCGTCGCGTAGTCGTCGGCGCTCTGACGCGTCGCGCGAGCGCTCTCGTCGGCCAGCGCGTGATGATTTGCGGCGTCGGCCTGAGCCTGCGTCCGCATCTCGGCTGCTTCCTTGTCGGCCAGCGCCAGGATGGAGCCGATGCGTTCGCCCAGACCGGCGTAGGTGGGCGCCGCAGCCTTCATCTGCGCCTCTTCCAAGGCACGGAGCTGTTGGACGTGACGTTCGATCTCGCTCTTGAGCTGGCCAGTCTCGGCCTCGAGCTTGCTGACCTGGATGGTCCGCTCGCCAGCCTCCTGCTGAGCCGCCGCGGCTGCTTGTGACAGCTCATGCACGAGCTGGTCAACCTGAGCGGGGTCGTATCCGCGTAGCACGCTGCGGAAATGGGCGTTGGGGTCAGTCATCGGATTCCTGTCGTCGCTTCGGTGGTGATGGAGAGATGGAGTGTTGAGTTCTCGGGAATGGCATCAGAGCTTTCGGGCGCGATCGCAGAGAGCCCTGCAACGGCCGCTGAGTGTTCGGACACGGCAAGGGCCTCGATCACACCTGAGAGGTGGCTGAGCTGTTCGGTGATGTCGTCGCGTCTTTGGGCCAGAACCGCCACCTCCGCGCGGGCTTGGGCGAGGAGATTGCGTGTCTCGGCCCGGCTGCTGTCCGCATCGGCGCGGGCGGCAGCAAGTATCGTCGTTGCCTCTTCGCGGACCGCCCGGCGGTGCGCATGCGCCTCGGTCTGCAGTCGAGCCACCTCGGACGCGGCCCGTTCGCGCAGCACCTTGGCGCCCCCCTCGGCCTCGTCCAGTCGCCGCTGTGCGCGGTCCAGCCTCGCCTGCGCCGTCAGGTCAGCCTCGCTGATGACCCTCTCGGCGTGAGCCCGGGCGTGCTCGCCAGTGGCGATGGCGTCGTTGTTGGCTGCCTCGAGAACGGCATTCGCCTGGGCACGGAGCCGGTCGGCTTCGGCAGAGGCTTCGGCCAAGGCCGTCCGGGCGCGCAGAGCGACGCGGGAGATGAGGTCCTGGACGAGTCGTCGTCGTGCGGTCAGATGAGCAGCGTTCCTGGCGTGGCCGGCCAGGCGCGTCAGCTCGGCTTCGGCCTCGGCGGTCGCCAGCAGGGACCGGACGGTGTTTTGCGCCCATTGCATGTGGTCGGCAGCGTCACCCAGGACGCGATCCGCCTCTGCCGTCGCGGCATCTCGCGCGGACGCGATCTCTTCGGCGGCGGCCGTTCTGAGCGCGGCTGTCTCGGTCCGTGCTTCCTCGAGCTCTTGTGTCGTCGAGGCACGCGCCGCGTCGGCATCCGCGATGGCTTGCGCTCTTGCGTCGGTTGCGAACTCTTCGGCGGCAGCCCGGATCGAGGCGGCTTGGCGGTCAGCCTCTTCGGCCAGCTGCTGCAGCTCGGCATCGACCTGCAGTCGTTGGGACCCGATGTGCGCCGCGGTCTCGGACTGAAGCGCGGCGTTGCTCGCTCGGACCTGCTCGATCTCGATGGTCGCCAGGCCCTCCAGCCGTAACGCCTCCGCCAGGATGCTGGTCCGAAGCTCTGTGGCCTCCACGTGGGTGCTGGCCACGAGATTCTCACTCGTCCTGGCAGCTGCGTCGGCCACCAATGTGGCCTGGTCTGCGGCGTCGGCAATGAGCTGAGCCGACTCCTCCTGTGCCTCCTGCAGACGGGCCTGAGCCGAACGCTGGGCGCTGAGGGCGTCTTCGTGGACGCTGGTGGCGTCGCTCAGCAGGCGTCGCGCCTCGTCGTGCGCCGCGTGCGCGTCGGCGCGCAGAGCTGTTACCTCTGCCTCAACTTCCGCATGAAGACGATCGGCGAGGGCCTGCGCCCGCGACAACATGCCGAAGGCAGCCGAGCTGGGCTCTTCGGGGGTGCGGTCCGGGTCGCCTGAGGACTGGTTCAGGCTTTCCGGTGAGGTCGTCACGTGACCAATCATCCCATGTGACTAGTTAGCGTCAAGGCGGCNNAGGTGAGCAACACGTCGTTCCGCCAAGCCCGAAGCGGTCCCTGCGCGCCTAGAGTGAGCCCATGGATCGCCGAATCTTCGGTATCGAGAACGAGTACGGAGTGACGTGCACGTTCGGCGGGCAGCGACGACTGACTCCGGACGAGGTGGCGCGCTACCTCTTCCGCAAGGTCGTCTCCTGGGGTCGGTCCTCAAACGTGTTTCTCGCCAACGGTTCTCGGCTCTATCTCGACGTCGGCAGCCACCCCGAGTACGCCACACCAGAGTGCGACGACGTACGCCAGCTGGTCACTCACGACAAGGCGGGCGAGCGCATCGTCGAGGGACTCGTGGCCGACGCCCAGCAACGGATCACCGACGAGGGCATCGCGGGCGAGATCTATGTCTTCAAGAACAACACCGACTCGGCGGGCAACTCCTACGGCTGCCACGAGAACTACCTGGTCGGAAGGGCCGGAGAGTTCCAGAAGCTGTCCGACGTCCTGATTCCGTTCCTGGTCACCCGCCAGGTCACCTGCGGCTCAGGCAAGATCACGACCACGGCCCGCGGGGCGACATACTGCCTGAGTCAGCGGGCGGACCACATCTGGGAGGGCGTCTCCAGCGCCACCACGCGTTCGCGGCCGATCATCAACACGAGGGACGAACCGCACGCCGACGCCGAGAAGTACCGCCGGCTGCACGTCATCGTGGGTGACTCCAACATGAGCGAGACGACCACGATGCTCAAGGTCGGCTCGGCCGATCTGGTGCTTCGGATGTTTGAGGCTGGTGTGTCGATGCCGGACCTGACGCTGGAGAACCCGATCCGGGCCATCCGTGAGATCAGCCATGACCTGACGGGTCGCAAGAAGGTCAAGCTCGCGGACGGTCGCGAGCTGAGCGCCGTGCAGATCCAGAGCGAGTACTACGAACGGGCCGCGGCGTTCGTCGACCGCGAGGGACTGGACGACCCGATCCACAAGAGCGTCCTGGATCTGTGGCGCCGGACGCTGATCGCGGTCGACACGGGGGACCTGGCTCTGGTGGGCACCGAGATCGACTGGGTCATCAAGTACCGGTTGATCTCGCGCTACGCGGCCAAGCACGACCTACCGCTTTCCAGTCCAAGAATTGCCCAGCTCGATCTTGCGTACCACGACATCAACCGCGAGCGTGGCCTCTTCTATCTCCTGCAGCGTCACGGCAACGCTGCCCGGATCTGTTCTGACATCGAGATCTTCGAGGCCAAGAACCTGCCCCCACAGACGACCAGAGCGAAGCTGCGCGGCGACTTCATCCGCGCCGCCCAGGCGCACAAGCGGGACTTCACCGTCGACTGGGTCCACCTCAAGCTCAATGACCAAGCTCAGCGGACAGTCCTGTGCAAGGACCCGTTTGCCGCGGTCGACGCTCGGGTCGAGCGGCTGATCACGAGCATGTGAACGACGAAGTCGGAGAAGCGGGGGCTCGGCACGGGTCCACGCGCATTCGGAAACACACAGGTCGCGGCGTTATGGTGTGCTGAATCCATTGGCCAACGATCAAAGGTCTTCGCGTGCGCCTTTTCCGCTTACGAGCTGTCACTGCTGTGGTTGTACCCCTGGTGTTTCTGGCGGCCTGTGGCTCAGGGACCTCCGACAAGACCTCGGCCAACCCGCTGGACGCGATCACCGTGGGTGGCACCGACACGGCGCCCACGCTGACCTTCAAGACCAAGCCGTTGACCGTCAAGGCGACGACGACCAAGGTCATCACCGCAGGCAAGGGCGCCACGCTCACCAAGGACAACTCGATCACGTTCAACTACATCATCGTCAACGGCAAGGACGGCAAGCAGATCGAGTCCAGCTTCGGCAAGGGTGCGGTCTCCCAGGACCTTTCAGCGGCTTCGTTGCTGCCGGGCCTGGGCAAGGGACTGAGCGGCCAGCACGTCGGCTCCCGGTTGCTTGTGGCGATTCCACCGGCGGACGCCTTCGGTACCCAGGGGAACCCCCCGACCATCGGTCCATCTGACACCATCGTCTTCTTGATCGACGTGGTCTCAGCCACCACACCGCTGAAGACCGCCACCGGCGCTGCTGTCACCCCCAAGGCCGGACTGCCCACGGTGAAGGTGGATGCCAAGGGCGTCCCTGTCGTGACAGTGCCCAAGACCCCGCCTTCAGCCACGCTGGTCGTTCAGCTGCTGATCAAGGGAACCGGACCCGTGGTCAAGGCCGGTCAGACCCTTACCGCTGCGTATACCGGATTGGTCTACGGCACCGGCAAGGTGTTCGACTCCTCATACGCCTCGGGCAACCTTCTCAGCCAGCCCGTGGGCAAGGGCCAGCTCGTGCCGGGCTTCGACAAGGGCATCGTGGGCCAGACCGTCGGGAGTCGTGTGCTGCTCGTGCTGCCGCCAGCCGAGGGCTATGGCAAGGCCGGCAACACCCAAGCCGGCATCAAGGGAACCGACACGATCGTGTTCGTCGTCGACATCCTCGCTGCGACCTGAGTCCACGTCGAACCGTTCTCGCACCCCGCACGAAAGGACCGCACATCATGGGTTTTGACTCCAGCACCACCAAGCCCGAGATCGACTTCCCCGGCGACGTCGCACCCACCGATCTGGTCATCGAGGACCTCAAGGTGGGTGATGGCGTCGAGGCCAAGGCTGGTGACACCATCAGCGCGCACTATGTCGGTGTCGCGCATTCGACCGGTGAGGAGTTCGACGCCTCCTGGAACCGCGGTGCGCCGCTGGGCTTCCGTCTGGGTGTCGGTCAGGTCATCAAGGGCTGGGACGACGGCATCGTCGGCATGAAGGTCGGCGGCCGCCGCAAGCTGACCATCCCCGCACACCTTGCCTATGGCGACCGCGGCGCGGGTGGCGCCATCAAGCCGGGCGAGGCGCTCATCTTCGTCGTCGACCTGGTCGACGCTCGCTGAGCAATCCAGCAGTTCAGCGCAGCAGCGTCGCCGCGAAACGGCCAGCGGCCGCGGCAGCCAGGAACGACGCCTCATCCTCGTCCAGGCCACGTCCCATCGTCGACAGTCGCACCGGGCTCGAGGCCAACGCGGCAAACAGGCCGGTGGTGTCCACCTCGTGCAGGTGAAGTCGCCCTGCGCTGTCCCGGACAAGGTCGCGTGCCTGCCGAAGGACGAGCTGGCCGAACGCGCCGCCGAGCAACGGGACCGGCAGGTCGGCCGGGACCATGGCGACGCGGCCATATGCCGTCAGGCTGTGATGCGAGATGCCGCGGTGGCGTTCGCGTTCGTCGGCTT
>PKWT01000261.1:0-5135 GCA_003132125.1 Micrococcales bacterium
CGGCCAAGGCCGGCAAGACCCTGATCCTGCAGGCGATCGCGAACGCCATCACGACCAACAACCCCGAGGCTCACCTCATGGTCGTCCTGGTGGACGAGCGCCCCGAGGAGGTCACCGACATGCAGCGGGCGGTCAAGGGCGAGGTCATCGCCTCGACGTTCGACCGGCCTGCCACTGATCACACGACGGTGGCCGAACTGGCCATCGAGCGGGCCAAACGCCTCGTCGAGATGGGTCACGACGTCGTCATCCTGCTCGACTCGATCACCCGACTGGGCCGTGCCTACAACCTCGCCGCCCCGGCGAGCGGCCGGATCCTGTCCGGTGGTGTCGACTCCAGCGCGCTCTACCCGCCGAAGCGTTTCTTCGGTGCAGCCCGCAACATCGAGAACGGCGGCTCGCTGACAATCCTCGCAACCGCCCTGGTCGACACGGGCTCCAAGATGGACGAGGTGATCTTCGAGGAGTTCAAGGGCACCGGCAACATGGAGCTGCGGCTGTCGCGCCATCTTGCCGAGCGCCGTATCTTCCCGGCCATCGACCTCAATCCCTCGGGCACGCGTCGCGAAGAGATCCTGATGGCCAATGAGGAGCTCAAGATCGTCTGGAAGCTGCGCCGGGTGATCTCTGCCCTCGACCAGCAGCAGGGCATCGAGCTGCTCATCGATCGGCTCAAGAAGTCCAAGAGCAACGTCGAGTTCCTCATGCAGGTTCAGAAGACGTCGTCGATCCAGATGGACGAGGACGACTGATCAGGACCGGATCTCGTCCGGATGGCATCACCTGCCGAAGCCCGTTCAGAGCAGCTCTGAACGGGCTTCGGCGTTCGACGGGTGCCTTCCCGATGCGGGCCGTAGAGACCGGTCAGGCCCAACCAAAGTAAAGACTGGCCATCTCCAGACACTGTTTGGAATGATTCTCACTTGGATGGCGTTTTCGGCATACGTGCCTGATCTGGCACACTGATGTGTTGGCGGCCGGTTCCCGTGCGTGAGGGAGTCCCGAGCACACGATCCGGCCCCGCCCAACCACAAGGAGCACACGTTGAAGAAGGACCTTCACCCCACGTATGTCGAGACCACGGTCACCTGCACCTGTGGCTCCACGTTCCAGACCCGCAGCACCGTCGACGGTGGCAAGATCTCGTCCGACGTGTGCTCGCAGTGCCACCCGTTCTACACCGGCAAGCAGAAGATCCTCGACACCGGTGGCCGCATCGCCCGCTTCCAGGCGCGCTACGGCAAGAAGGTCGAGACTGCCGAGAAGGCCGACAAGTAGCTCCCTCGCACGCCGGTCCCCGACCCTGATGGTCGTGGGGCCGGCGTTGCTGTCTGTGCCGGCTTGCGTGAGAGGTGTTGGGTCGCAGGACCCTCGGGAAGGTGCGCGTCATGTTGGAGTCCGCTGCCACGCTGGTTCAGGAGTACGCCGACCTCGAGGCTCAGCTTGCTGACCCCGCGGTCCACTCCGACCAAGACCTCGTGCGCAGGCTGAACAAGCGCTATGCCGTGCTGGCACCGACCGTCGCGGCATACCATGCGTGGCACGCGGCACGCGATGACGCGGCCGCGGCCCGTGAGCTGGCCGTGCAGGACAAGGCGTTCGCCGAAGAGCTGCCCACGCTTGAAGCCGTCGAGGCTGCTGCCGAGGAGAAGCTGCGTCGACTGCTGGTGCCCCGCGACCCCGATGACGAACGCGACATCATCCTCGAGGTCAAGGCCGGCGAGGGTGGCGAGGAGTCGGCGCTGTTCGCCGGCGACCTGCTGAGGATGTATCTGCGCTACGCCGAGCGTCGTGGCTGGCGGACCGAGATCATCGACGCCACCGAATCCGCCCTTGGCGGCTACAAGGACGTTCAGATGTCGGTGAAGGCGCGCGGTGCCGCCGAGCCCGGCGATGCCCCGTGGGCGAGGCTGAAGTACGAAGGTGGCGTGCACCGCGTCCAGCGGGTGCCGGTGACCGAGTCCCAGGGCCGTATCCACACCTCAGCCGCCGGCGTGTGGGTGATGCCAGAGGTCGACGACGTCGAGGTTACGATCGACACCAATGACCTCAAGGTCGACGTCTTCCGCTCGTCCGGACCGGGTGGCCAGAGCGTCAACACCACCGACTCGGCGGTGCGGATCACCCACCTGCCGACCGGCACGGTGGTGTCCTGCCAGAACGAGAAGTCGCAGCTCCAGAACAAGGAGTCCGCCATGCGGGTGCTGCGCGCGCGGCTGCACGAGCTGGCGCAGAACGAGGCGGACGCGGTGGCCTCCGCCCAGCGCAAGTCACAGATCCGCACGGTCGACCGCTCGGAGCGGGTCCGGACGTACAACTACCCCGAGAACCGCATCGCCGACCACCGCACGGGCTACAAGGCCTACAACCTGGACATGGTTCTGGACGGCGACCTCGATCCGATCGTGCAGTCCGCCGTCGACGCCGACGACGCTGTCCGGATGGCGGCCGTCGCGGACGGGTCGTCAGGGCTGTGATGTCGGGGTCTGTGACGTCGTTGCGTGAGGCTGTCCGCGACGCCGTCCGCACCCTGGCCGACGCAGGCATCGAGAGCGCCGAGTTTGACGCGGTGGCCCTGGCTGCCCATGCGCTGAGGACGAGCCCGGGCGAGGTGCGCAAGCTGATGATCGTGGGGGCACCCGTCCCTGACGGGCTCGAGGATCTTGTCGCCGAGCGTGCTCGACGGGTGCCGTTGCAGCATCTGACCGGTAAGGCAGGTTTTCGCCGGCTCGATCTTTCGGTCGGGCCCGGCGTCTTCGTGCCTCGCTTCGAGACGGAGCTCGTGGCCGGACTCGCCATCGACTACCTCCTGCGTCACTTCCTCGGCCTGGGGCCGGTGCCTGCTGCGCCCGTTGTGGTGGACCTCTGCACCGGCTCCGGGGCGATCGCCCTCGCGATCAAGGATGAGGTCCCGGCGGCCGAGGTCCACGGCGTCGAGCTGTCTGACCTGGCTCACGCCTGGGCGATCCGTAACCGCGATGATCTCGGCCTCGACGTCGACATCCGGCTCGGCGACGCGATCCTTGCGTTCCCCGAGCTCGAGTCGAGGGTGGACGTGGTGGTGAGCAACCCGCCATACATCCCCGTGGGCGCCGTCCCGAACGACCCGGAGGTGCGCGACCATGACCCCGAGGTTGCCCTCTTCGGGGGCAGCTCCGACGGTTTGCGGATCTCCCTGGAGGTGGCAGCCCGTGCGTCGGTCCTGCTGCGCTCCGGAGGTCTCTTCGTCATGGAGCACGCCGCCGTGCAAGGCGGGTCACTGCCGAGGGCACTCCGGGCGACTGGCCTGTGGCAGGACATCGAGGACCACGAAGACCTCAACAGACGGCCTCGCGCCGTGACGGCTGTCCGCGCGCACTGATCAGTCGACGCGGTCCATCACCGCGACTCAGTCACCGCGACTCAGTCAACACGACTCAGTCCGTCACCACGACGTTCGCGAGCTCGACGAGAATCCGCTCGGCCTGGGTGCGGCTGATGATGGCTCCGGACAGTGCGCCGAGCCGGTCGAGGTCCACCGGCCCCAGGTCGGCTCCCCGCAGATCGGCGTTCTTGAGCTTGGCGCCGTAGAGGTCGGCATTGAGCAGGACTGAGCCGGTCAGGTCGCTGCCGCGCAGGTCCGCCCCCCGCAGAGTTGCCTCGGTCAGGCGCAGGCCGGTCAGCGCGGCGTTGGCCAGGGCGCACCCATTGAGGTTCGCCGCATAGAGGTTGCACTCCTGCAGGAGCATGCCCAGACCTCGGGTGTTCTCGAAGCTCGCACCCATCAGCCGACACCCGTGGAACTCCGCCTCGCTCATCAAGGCGCCGCCAAAGCGTGCGTCCGAGGCGTCCACCATCTCGAACCGCGCGCCCGCGAGGTCGCAGTCGACAAAGCTTGCGCTCCGCGCGCTGCCGCCTTTGAGAAGAATCGAGTCCAGCCTCGCGCCGTTCAGCCTGGCCTCATTGAGGTTGCAGTCATGAAACTCCCAGCCGGGCAGGTCGAGTCCTCGAAGATCGGCCCCGCTCAGGTTGCAGCGCACCAACGTCTGTGCACCGGCGCCGAGCTCAGGGCGTTCACGCAACGAGGTGCCGCTGAGGTCGAGGTCGTGCAGCTGATCGATGGGCACAGTGACGTCCCTGGGTTGACGAGTGGAAGCCCCAGTGTCCAAGTCTCGACACGTGAATGCAATTTCGCCCGGCAATACCGTTTTTGCGTATTTCGCTCGGTATCGTCTACGGAATATAGTCAAGGCACGGATACCCGAGGATACGGATTGTCGCCACTTTCTTCTCGCCATTTATCCTCACAACGCGTTAGACCGCAATGGGGAATTGGGCGCGTGTAAGGAGCAACGTGTGGAGGGCATGGACGAGATCGTCCGTGAGTGCGCCTGCTCGAGGTTCCGCTCGCGTGGCGTGGGCGCCCATTCGTCATCACCTTGTGGACCATCTGACGACCCAACGTGTGGATGATCTGACGACCCGTTCGGGGCCAACGCAATGCTGACGGGGGCGTGACAAACTTCACCCGTGCCCGAGATGACCGAAAGCATCAGATGAGCCCAGTGATCGACTGCACGACCGAGGAGGGTCTGGCGCAGGGCATCGCCGCTGCGGCCGAGGCCGTTCGCCGCGGCGAGCTGGTGGTGCTGCCCACCGACACGGTCTATGGCGTGGGCGCCGACGCGTTCTCTGCGGAGGCCGTGGCCGCGATCCTGGCGGCCAAGGGCCGGGGTCGTGAGATGCCTCCACCGGTCCTCATCCCGAACCCACGAACGGTTGACGGCCTGGCCACGCACGTCCCCGACTATGCCCGCGAGCTCATCGCCGCCTTCTGGCCCGGCCCCTTGACACTGGTGCTCTACGCGCAGGCTTCGCTGATGTGGGACCTGGGCGACACCAACGGAACTGTCGCGCTCCGGATGCCTCAGGACGACACCGCGCTCAAGCTCCTGGACGAGGTCGGTCCCATGGCCGTCACCAGTGCCAACGTCTCGGGCCAACCGCCGGCCAGGACCATCGTGGATGCGGCAGCACAGCTCGGATCGGCGGTCAGCGTCTATCTGGATGCAGGTCCATCCGCCGGCGGCCTGGCCTCAACGATCCTGGACTGCACCGACGAGGCCCCGGTCATCCTGCGGGCCGGCGCCCTGTCC
>PKWT01000261.1:5140-8106 GCA_003132125.1 Micrococcales bacterium
GAGCTGGGCTGAGGGTCGGGGTCCCGGGGACTCCGTTCAGGCGTTCCTCGATGCGCCGGACCAGATCGGGGAGCAAAGGAGCCGCCGCCGGACGCCCGAGGCCAAAGCCTTGGGCCGCGTAGCAGTCCATGTCCCGGAGCATGAGTAGCGTCGCGTCGTCCTCGACCCCCTCGGCCACCACGTCGAAGTGCAGCACTCGCGCCAGCTCGATGGTCGAGTGGACGATGGCGGCGCTCGCGGCGTCGACGGTCAACTCGGTGACGAACGAGCGGTCAATCTTCAGCCGACTCACCGGAAGCTGCTGGAGATAGGCCAGCGAGCTGTGCCCGGTGCCGTAGTCGTCGATCGAGAGCTTCACGCCAAGCTGAGCAAGGGCGCCGAGGACGTGGATCGAGCGACGCGGGTCCACCATGGCGGTGCCCTCAGTGATCTCGAGCTCGAGAGATCGTGCCTCGAGGCCATGGCGCAGGAGGACCGCGCGCACGTTGTCGACAAGGCCGGGATCCAACAGGTTGCGGGCCGACAGGTTGACAGCGACGGTCAGGTCCAGGCCCTCGCGCAGCCAGCTCGCGCATTGGCCAAGGGCGCATTCGAGCATGCACGTCAGGAGTGGTCCGATGAGACCCGCCTGCTCGGCGGCGGTGATGAAGGCCTCAGGTCCCAACAACCCGTGTCGTGGGTGCTGCCAACGCGCGAGGGCCTCTGCCCCGTAGACGCGCCCGGTGACGATCTCCACCTGCGGCTGGTAGTACGCCACGATCGCGCCGCCCAAGATCGCTTGGCTGAGCTCACCGATGAGCATGGGCGGGAGCGTGTCTCCTGGCTCCAGATCGACGCCGTAGCTGGCCGTATGCCCGGAATCGCCCCTTGGCGACCGACAGCGCCACGTCGGCTCGCAGTAGCGCCATCGCCGGTTCTGTGCCGTCTTCGGGCAGGACGAGGGAGCCGACGCGCGCCTCTACCGACACGCTCAGGTCGGGCAGCTCGAGAGGGCGTTCCAGAGCTTCCCGGATGCGCACCGCCACGCGGCCGGCTTCCTCGCTGTTGGTGATCGAAGGGTCCAGGATCCCGAAGGAATCTGTGCCCATCCGCGCCACCAGGGCGCCTTCGCCGGTCAGCTCGCCGAGTCGAACTCCAACCGCATGCAGAATCGCGTCGGCAGTGTGGTTTCCGAGAGTGTTGTTGATCTCGGCGAACAGCGCCAGATCGATCAGCAGGAAGCCGGTGGGCTCGGGGTGCGCAACGTCAAGGAGTCTGCTGAGCCGGTCGACGAAGTGTCGGCGGTTCGCCAGACCGGTCACGTAGTCGGTCTCAGCGAGGCGGGCCAGCCGATCTGTCTGATTCCGGAGCAGGCGCATGATGTCGCTCAGTCGGATGAGCGCGAGCACCACTGTTGCAGCCCCCGCAACGAAGATCGGCCAGGCGTCCGACGAGCGACCGGTGATCAGCTCGCCGCCGAGGATGACCGGGCCGACGGACACTGCCACCGCGAGCATCACGAGGCGACCAGGGGAGACCCTCAACGTGCGAGGGAGTTGCTGCAGAGAGAGTTCTGTCATGGACGGGTGCAGGGCTGCAGCTCCCCACAGCACGTACGAGGCCAGCCATACGAAGTCCAGCAGGTACGTGTGGGCGGCGATGGCGGGCACGAACGCCCCGACCGAGATCGTGAGGATCAGCGTAGGTAACGCCGCCAGATCGCCATCACCACGTCCTCATGGGTGGTTCAGCGACTTGAGTTGACGGTGATCTGCGGGATGGCACCGGTCTGGACGTGCCACCGGGCGAGGACATCGGCGTAGACGCCGCTGCGCAACAGCTGCTCGAGGGCTCCCTTGACCGCATCACGCAGGCCGGGCTGGCTCTTGGCAACCGCGACTCCGTACGGCGCCGGTTCGTACTGCGCATTGGACGCGAGCTGGTATTGCGAGCTGGTGCGCGCGTCGTTGACGAGGAACGTCGCCGGCGGGGTGTCATTGAGCACCGCGACCGCGCGCCCCGTGCGCAGCTGCAGGAGGGCGTCCGAGTTGGTCTGGTAGGTCCTGACGATGATGCGCTGTACGCCGCAGTTGTTCTGCGTCCGGGTGAGCAGGTCCACCTGCGTCGTGGCGCTCTCGACGGCCACCACCTTGCCGCAGAGATCGTTGAGCTCGGTAACGCCGGCAGGGTTTCCGCGTTGCACGACGATCGATGTGCCGGCCGTGAAGTAGTCGACGAAGTCAGCGGCCTTGGCGCGCTCGGGGGTGTCCGTCATGGCCGACATGGCGAGATCCAGGCTCCCGCTCCCGAGGTTGGTGAGCAGCTTGTCGAAATCGGTGGCGTCGAACTGGAGACGAACACCCAGAACCCGTCCGATCTCGACACCCAGGTCGGGATCCATCCCGATGATGGTGCGGCCATCCCGGGCGTACGACTCTATCGGCGCGTACGACGCGTCGGTTCCGACCCGCAGGAAGCCTTGGTCCTTGACGGCCTGTGGGAGCAGGTCGTGCAGTGCCGGTTCGAGGCGCGCGTGATGCGTGGTCGCCGGGGCGGTTGGTGTCGAGCCGGTGGGTGTCGAGACGCCGCACGCTGCCGGGAGCATGGCTGCAACCGCCAGGATGAGGGCCGCCGGAACCCGGAGGGTACGAGTCGTTGGGCGCTTCATGGGTGGTTCATCTTTCCTCGGCTCCCGATTCCGGATGTCGCCGGTTCGATCTCTGTTGACGCTGAGTCTGAGGTGGATGAGTCGGAGGTGGATGAGTCGGAAGCGGTCGCTGTGGTCGCGCTGCCGAATGCTCGAGCAACCTCTTCCCACGGACATGGGCGCTGCCAGAGGTATCCCTGTGCCTGTTCGCAGCCGGCATCCACCAGTGCGTCGGCGACGTCCTGGGACTCCACCCCCACGGCGGTGACCATGCACCCAAGGCTGTGGCCAAGATCGATGAACGAGCGCACGACGGCACGGTCCTTGTCGTCGCCGGGCA
>PKWT01000378.1 GCA_003132125.1 Micrococcales bacterium
AACCGAACTCGCCGTATGGACCCGGCCACATGTCCCAGCCGGCCTTGGTGGAAAGGAAGAGCTCGTCACGGTAGGGCAGAAAGTCCTGTCGCAGGATGGTCCCGAAGTTAGCCTCGGCCGAGCCGTACGGCGGTCCGTAGTTGTTGGCCAGGTCGATGTGGCAGACACCGAGATCGAACGCGCGACGCAGGATCGACCGCTGGGTATCCAGCGACCTGTCGTCCCCAAAGTTGTGCCAGAGGCCCAGCGAGATGAGTGGAAGCTTCACTCCGCTGCGCCCCACACGGCGGTAGGTCATCGATTCGTAGCGGTTCTCGGCAGCGACGTAGGTCATGTCGCTCATCCTTGCAGACGTCGTCTTGTCATCTTCCCGACCACCGAGACCGGCTCTGTTTGACGAGTCCGAGCCTCGGCGCAGGACCTTTGGCACTGCCTTCGAGGACCCTTGTGGGACGAACGTGGGATCACCACGTGGGAACACCAAGGAGAGGACGGCGCTCCACTGACGTGGAGCTGATGGCGATGACCGTGTTCGCAGATCGTGTCGATGCCGGCCGACAGCTTGCCGCGCGACTGGAGTACCTGCATGACCAGGACGTGGTCGTTCTGGGCCTACCCCGAGGCGGGGTGCCCGTGGCGTTCGAGGTGGCTGAGGCACTGGGTGCGCCACTGGATGTCATTGTGGTGCGAAAGCTGGGTGTGCCGTTTCAGCCCGAGCTGGCCATGGGCGCGATCGGTGAGGGGGGAGCCCAGGTGCTCGATGCCAACGTGATGGCCCGGGCCCGGATCACCGACGCGGACCTGAGTGCTGTCGAAAGCCGTCAGCGGGCGCTGCTTGAGGAGCGTGTCGCACGCCTGCGTCGGGGACGTGATCGCATCGATCTGTTGGGTCGCACTGCCGTCATCGTCGACGACGGCATCGCGACGGGTTCCACCGCTCGAGTGGCCTGTCAGGTGGCTCGTCACCTCGGCGCGGCGAGGGTCATTCTTGCTGCGCCTGTCGCCCCGGACGAGACGGTGCGGAACCTGACCGAAGCCGACGAGGTCGTATGCGTCTCGGTGCCCCGGTGGTTCATGGCGGTCGGCCAGCACTATGGCGATTTCTCGACGACGAGCGACGACGAGGTGATCCTCCTGCTGGACGCCGCCGCCCGGCGAATGCGCGGCGATCAGTCGGTCGGCGAAAGGCCGGACTGCGATGTTGACGTGGAGATCCCTGTCGGCGCCGTTGTCCTCCAAGGGCATCTGCATCTCCCCGAACCGGCCGATCGCGTGGTGCTGTTCGCCCACGGGAGCGGCAGCAGCCGCCACAGCCCGCGCAACCAGTTCGTCGCCTCCGCTCTCTACCTGGCAGGTGTGGGCACGTTGTTGCTCGACCTGCTCACCGAGCCTGAGGAGCTCGACCGCGCCAACGTGTTCAACATGGACCTGCTCGCGAGCCGGCTCGCTGCAGCAACGCAGTGGCTCCGCAGCCGGCCCGACGCTGCATCGTGCCGCGTCGGATACTTCGGTGCGAGCACTGGAGCCGGCGCGGCCTTGCTGGCGGCCGCGGACGCTGGAGACCAGATCGCGGCGGTCGTGTCGCGCGGCGGCCGACCAGACCTGGCTGGTGCACGGCTTGCCGAGGTCAAGGCCCCCACGCTGCTGATCGTGGGCAGCGCCGACGAGATCGTCCTCGATCTGAACCGCCAGGCGCAGGCCCAGCTGCGCTGCCCGAACCAGTTGGCGGTCGTTGACCGCGCCACTCATCTGTTCGAAGAGCCCGGAACCTTGGCCGAGGTAGCAATCCTGGCGAGCGACTGGTTCACCAGGCACCTCGCAAAGGAGCCTCAGAACCCATCAGTGGCCTGACCCTGGAGCGCTGCGGTAGAAGAGGTTCACCACTTCCCGAACGACGTCGGGCGCGGCTTGACGCTGCTCAGGTCAATGGTTGAGATCGCCTCGGTCGGCAAACCCGCGGCTGCCCGCTCGGCGGCGTCGTTGGCGACGATGTCTGCAGCGGTGTTGAGCGGGAACAGGTTCTTCGGGTCGTGTCCGGGGACCTTGACGAACTCCACCGTGCCGACGCGAGTGTCCAGTGCGGCCCAGATGGCCTCGATGATGCCGGCGTTCTTGACTGGCTCGCGCTTGGAGTTGCGCATCCCGTTGCGCTGCCAGCCGGCCCGCCAGGTGGTGGAGCAGTCCCGTGCGTACGTCGAGTCGATCTGGATGACCAGGTGCCCAACATCAGGGTGGTCAGTCAATGCGTCGAGCACAGCCCGCAGCTCGGCGATGTTGTTGGTGCCGATGGCCTGCCCCGACGCGTGGTAGCTGCCGTGCTCGTCCACCCACGCCCAGCCAGCCGGCCCGGGGTTGCCGAGGCACGCGCCGTCCGTGCCGACCGTCAACGTTCCACCCTGCATGTCAGTCCCTCGTGTTCAGTCTCGACGTCGGCCTTGTAAAGGTGCAGGCCGACAGAGGTTACAGGCCAAGAGAAGCACAGGCAGACAAAGGTGCAGGCCCCGGAGAGTATGAGTCTCCGGGGCCTGCGGTTGATCATCAACGGTGAAGGCTGACAATCTCACGGCTGGTCCGCTAGCTCTCTCCGCACGCTTCACCTGGCGGTTCCAGCAGGCAAGCCCACTGGTCAAGAACTCGTTTTCCATCCGATCCCGCTCCCGTTTCCGAGGGCGTAGTGAGAGTTCTACGCCGATGTCGTGACGGCCCGCAAGTGGTCTTGCACAAGAAGTTTCGGCTTCATCGGCGTGTCGCGCCCGACACGCCGGTTCGACCCAAAAGTGGCTGCTCTTCTCGGACGGCGGCGAAGGCCCGTATGCCCCAGATCCCTCAGCGATCGGTGCCGCAGATTCGCGTACCCCTGCGTCGCGATGGCTCCCGACAGGTCACCATCACCTGGCCGGCCGGTTGGGGGGATGAGTCGGTCGGTACGCCGGGTTCAATTTCGGCGGTTCTCTGACCTGCACTTTCTCGACCAATAGTGCCTCTGACCTGCAGTTATACCGTTGACAGTCGATGACAGCGATCGGGCGATTATTGACGTATTGCGGACTCCTTGCGGACTGTGTGCGGACTGAGCCAATGGTTTGATCGGGTCCAACGGTCCTCGCTCTCGATCCGGGGCGACTCGTCGCTACCTGGGCCAGATGACCTGTGACGGTGCCATCGTCGTCTGGCTGGAAGCGGCCTTTCGGCGGCTCGATCCACCCGCACACGCGAGCCTCGAGCATGGACACCGGGTTGTCTCAACCGTTGGTGTCTCACCACGAAGGAAGTCAGACAAATGGCGTCACCGCTGGACGCCCGCCCCATCACCGGACGCACCTCCGGACGGCCTATACGGACACCGCCCCCCGCGGCACCACCGCTGGCCTGCGGCATCACCGTAGGCCGTTCCCCTCTATGTTCGGCGATCGGGACGGCGGACGGTCGACAACACGACGTCAATACCGACGAGCGGATGCGTCCTACCGCCCAGTAGGACGCAGGCAGCCGACATCGACAAACACGACCGCTCATGCCGAATTGAGTGCGTTTGTTTGTGCTTCCATATTCTACCTGGTACCTTGTAGTGCATGGCAGCAGCCGAGACGAGATCGCTATCTCAGCTGCGTCGCGGGGTTCTGGAGTATTGCGTGCTGTCGCTGCTCACGGACACCAGCCTCTACGCTTTCGATCTCGTGCGCCGGCTCAGCGAGGCCGACGGGATGGTCATCAGCGAGGGGACGATCTATCCCTTGCTGTCGCGATTGCGTCGCGAGGGTTGGGTGTCCACCACGTGGGCGGAGTCGGTTGAGGGTCCGCCTCGCCGCTACTACGCCCTCACACCAGCTGGCGAGCGTGCGCTCCTGGCTTTCACAGCGGACTGGCGGCGTTTCCGCGACGCAGTCGACGCGCTATTGCCCGAGGAAGCGACATGACCAATAGCACGGCAGATCGACTGGTCGATGAGTATCTGACCCGGCTGGCTGGCGCATCACAAGCGCTGTCTCCAGATCGTCGCACCGAGTTGTTGGCGGAGATCCGAGGGCACATCGCCGCCTCGCTGAGCGGGGCGGCGGACGCCGACGAAGCGGCCGTCAGGACGATGCTGGACCGCATCGGGGACCCGGCAGACATCGTTGCGGCTGCGGTGGAAAATGACCCACCGGAACCTCCTTCAGTCCCGGGGACGCAGGGCCGGCGGCCGGGTATCAGCCTGGAGGTGGGAGCAGTCGTCATGCTCACGGCTGGCTCCCTGGTACCGGTCATCGGCTGGTTGGTGGGAGTGATTCTGCTGTGGAGCTCTGGGGTCTGGCGACGGTCGGAGAAGCTGCTGGGCACCCTGATCGTTCCCGGCGGTCCTGGCCTGGCTCTGCTTATTGCCACGCTCCCTGGGGGACAATCCTGCTCCAGCACTTCGATCTCGACAATCAGCGGTCAGGTCGGCACTACGAGGGAGGCCTGCACGGGCTTCGTGCTACCGCCCGCGCTGGGGATTGCGCTCATGCTCTTCGTCCTGATAGCGCCCATCGTGGTTGCCATCGTCCTTATCAGCCGTGCACGCGCCCGAACTGCACCCGCTCACCCGTAGGCCATCCTCCGGCGAGCCGATCAGGTCCTCAGGAGGATCCCTTGCCGACGCCCGGAGGCCCCGGTCCGCGTCATCTGAACACACTCTTTTGCCGCTGGGCGGGCGACCACCTCCGGCATGGGAGTCAAGGGATGACGACCCCACAGAGCGGTCTACAACGCGCCGAAAGTAGCCATACCTGTCAGCCAGATGGCCGCAGCCGGCTCAGCCGGTATTGGGTGGACCCGACCGCACCGCGATCTGCCAGTCTGGGCCCTGGAAACCCTGAGGCTCGATCGTCACCGTCACTGGTGCACCCGCCTTGGTCGTCGAATCAGGGTCGAGGGGAAAATTGATGTCCGTCATTGCGTACTCCCAGAGGGCGATGAACTTGTCCTGAGCC
This sequence comes from Micrococcales bacterium, assembly GCA_003132125.1. Lineage (GTDB taxonomy): Bacteria > Actinomycetota > Actinomycetes > Actinomycetales > Dermatophilaceae > UBA4719. The sequence continues at coordinate 4,953 of PKWT01000378.1, forward strand.
AGCGGGGAACCGACAAACTCACTGATGTCCTTGCCGTTGACGAGCACCCGTATCCGGCCGGGCCCGCGGAACTGCAGGTTCACCATGAGCTTCGGGTCGAACGGCTGCGTGAAGGTGACGGGTTTGTTGGCCTCCTGCGCTGTCTTCGGACCCAGGACCCGCACCGTGCCTGGCTCGTTCGACCATGCGTACTGGGCGTTGGTCTCAAGGTCGGCCGGTCGCGGTGGGAACGGGTAGTCCTGCCAGGGGACGCTCTCATAGATGGCCACGTGGATCTTCGCGTCCTTGAACAACAGCCCCGGAGCCGGCAGGGACTTGTGGTTGATCATGACGTCTGCCAGCACGGTGGTTTTCGCCGAGGTGGCGATGCCCATGATGGCGTAGCCCTGGTCCGGGAAGCTGCCGCAGCTTGTTCGATCGCCTCTGCCGCCCGGCAGGTTGAACTGTGCGTACATCCTTTTGAACCACTCATTCACTCTTTCCACGTTGTCGGCGGGTGTGCAGGTCATCCGCACGGCTAGGCGCCGACCGGCAGTGGTGGGGACGCTGATCGAGCCGTTCATCTGCTCGAGCATGGGTGCGTCCAGCACGGTGAGCAGCTTCATGCCCTGGGAGTATTCCG
>PKWT01000122.1 GCA_003132125.1 Micrococcales bacterium
ACGTTGCGGTTGAGGACCGATAGCAGTGTGATGAGCCGCAGCAGTCGCAGTGGACGCAGCAGCGGCAGGGCGACGACAGCCAAATCGAACAGGCTTCCGCGCACGAACCCAACCCGATCCCGCGACAGGGCGAACCGGGCGACATAGTCCAGAACGAACACCGCCCAAGCCGCCCACGCCACCAGCTCGCAGACAACTGGCCACGGGCTAGCCAGATCCGGGCGCAAGATCGGGGCCGCGTACGCGACCAGGAACACGACGGCTGTGACAGTCAGTGGTTTGTCAGCCTTGGATTCCCAGCGTTGGCGGCGAGACTGCTCTGCCGAGGTCCGCAGCGGGCCGGCAATCAACGGCTCTGCTAGCTGCGTATTTGGAATCATTCGACGTTCCTGAACAAGTAGATGCCTACGGTGTCACCGCTGACCGCAGTCTGCTGCCCGGTGCTCAGGAGCTTGTCGCGACTGCTTTCCGAGGTGACCACGAACACGTGGCCCACATGCTCCAGCCGCCAGCCGACCGTCTCAATGGCGGCTAAGGTGCCGGCGTGCGTCTGTGTCTTGGTCTGGGCAATGTTGGTGTTGTTGCTCCCGAAAACCGTGCTGTCTCGCTGGGAGGACCCAACCTTCAGCTGGATTTCGAAGAAGCCCTGACTCTGTTCTTTGGCGGTGGTCGCTTGACCGATCGGGCTTGCCAGGAACTGTTGGCGTGCACGCTCCTGATCCTTGGCTGCGCGCTCTAAGGCCTTCTGCTGTTCATCGGCAGTTTTCTGCTCTGCTGTCTTTCCAAAGACCACCTGCTGCTCCTCTGCGCTACGTGACGGCTTCCCAGTCGCCTGGCTGTTTGGTGGGACTCACTTGTAGAACACGCTGACGCCACCGTGGCGTGAGCATGCACCTTGGTGGTGGGCCGCGAAGGAGTAGGTGCCGTCCTTGCATAGTGCGGTCGCGCCGCCGCCGGCTGCGACCGGCGCAGGCTGTGGCGCTGGCTGAGCGACTGATGGAGCCTTGTAAGTCGAGGCAGCGGGGGCGACCCCGACGTAAGTCTGGTAGGCGATCCACCAGTTGCTGGCGATGGCACGTTGAGCCGTTGCCAACGTGATGGCGTGGCTGCAGATCAAGGTGTGGAGCTTGTTCTCGACGACATCTTTGACCCTGGCTCCCTCAGGAGAGTTATAGGGCTCTGGCCACAGGTTGGCCTCCGCGCTGGGCGCACCACCAAGTTCCAGGGAGATGAGGTGGTCTTCTTCGTAGTCGCCGGTCGCAGTGTCGCCCTTGTACGTGTATCCGGAAGCGAGCTGGGCCACCTTGAGAGCTGTTGTGACCGACGAGGATGGGCGGACCGTTGAGGTCCATCCCGTCACGCAGATCGTTCGACCGATGCTGGCTTGGGTGACCGTGGGGTTGATCGCCCCCGGTGTGCGGGCGGAGTTGGGCAGGACGGCCCCGGCAGCGTTGATCGTGATGCCGCCGGTCTTGTGTGCCGCGACCGGACTTGGTGCGACAGGAACCTTCACCGGAGTGATGGTCGTTGGAGAGCTCACGGCAGTTGGTCTCGTCGGCGACGAGGTCTGGCTTGTCACGGCCAGGGTCGAACTCGGTTCTGCCGCATACAGATTCGGACCTGAAGCACCACAGCCGGCGGTGAGCAGGGCGACAACGAACAGCAGGCTAGCCCGAAGTTTCATCGAGATCCTCAGCAGGATTTGTAGCCGAGGCCGTTGGTGGTCCAGGCGCAGTAGTCCATACCGGACCCGGCAGCATTGCGCAGGTAGGCCTTGTCGCCGGTGTTGTTCCACACATGCCACCCCAGACCCCAGTACCGCGTGACACTGGTGTTGGTGCCCTTGCCGGTGCGCAACACAACGCTCTTGCCTGCCCCCAGGGTGAAGGTCCCGAACTTGTAGACATGGTTCTGAGCGTCGCGCACGGTCCACCCGGTCAGCGACCGCGACGTCGTCCCGAGGTTCTTGATCACCACGTACTCACCGTTGACGCTGGTGTTCGTCGCGTAGTCCGTGCCCGGCGAGTTGTATTGGATCCGGCCGAACTGGATGGGGCTTGCGGCCTCAGCCGACACCGCGGAGGTCAACACAAGCGCAGCGCAACCAACCGACGCCAGCACATTACGAAAAAGCATGCGAAAGATCCCCCCAAGAGCCCAGAGATTGAGACCGCCGACCGACCGATGAGTGCACAGTAGCGCCGGAATGGGACAGATGGGCACCAAATAATGGAACAGACTAAGACTCGTCGCGACGGACGACACCCGCGTCAAACAGGTTGACCAACGTGACGGCGAGGGATACGGCCACTGTTGCCTCATCGATCGAAACATCGCCTGGCGCCGACGGCTGACCTCCGTGACGGTCATGCTGCCCATGCCACAGCATCCGCAGCATGCCCACGACTACATCACCTGACGGGGCACGGTCGTGCTCGCGTTCCAAGGGAAGGTTCCAGTCGCCCTGGTCCTCAAGCTGTTTCAACACCGTGCCCAGTGATGCGCTGCCGTTGGTCGGCGACACGACAGGGATCGCAGCATCCTCCACCGCCTTGATCGCGAGCGCGTAGGCCGCGCCCGCATTCGGCTCGAGCGCGTACAACTCCTCCCAAGCCTTCGCGAGGCGAACCCCTGCTCGACCAGCGCGCGCCATGATTGCGTCGGCAGCGACCTGAACGCCGAGTGGCACTCGACGGACCAAACCGGGTCGCCCGGCGCGGGTGCCTACTTTCCAGGCCGATTTGCTGCGCTCCAGTAGGGCATCCAGGACCTCCGCCTTCGAGTTTCCCTCATGCGCGAGAAGGTAGTCCGCGATCTGGAGAGGTTGGAAGTGCTTGACGAGCGCCACCAATGCGCTCGTCAGCTGGCGCTCGCCGACCGCTTGGTTAGGCTCCTCCGCACGCAGGTTCGGAAGGGTGATGCGAAGGGTCTGGGCCATCTCTTCAGCCAGAACGGTGTCGAGCATGGGAAAACGCCCGCTTCCGTCAGAGTAGGTGCGAGTCACAGAGATGCTGGCACGGATCCATACCCAGAACGGGGCCTCCATCCACGCGGGCACGTCATCGTGTAGGGCGTCGTACTTTGCGACCTCGTCCTCGCCGTCTACACCCAGCGGTCGCCACGTTTCTTCACTCACGGCGGGAGTCTCCCACACAGGACCGACAGAGCGGCCAGGCACGCCGAGAACGCCTCTCTCCCAACCGAAGCAGCAGTCGGTGGCCCATCGACAGGGTCACGGGCTGTCGCCTGTTCTCGGGGAGCTTCTCAGCCCGACTGTCCATATGGGCAGTAGCCGGTGCCCACCAAAGCAACAAGGGTGGGTTGCAAACCGAGCTAGAGCGCCGAGACCCGTCGGAAACGCGTGAGGCGTGACCGCCCCGACACACGCAGTCCGAAGACTCGTCGGCATACCGAGGACGCCCGGCCAGGGAGCCCCTCAGAGATCACTCTTTCTGGGGAGCATCATCATGGCTGATTCCCCCTGGCCGTCTCCCCATACATCTCGGACGCCGAGATCGGCCACCTGGTCGACCTCATCCTGAACCAGTACGGCATTGACGGAACCGCAGGTTTGTCCTGGACCTCGTCGTGCAGGATCTCCAACGACCGACCCACCTTGTCGACCTGGGATAACTCAAACTTCGGTGCTTGAGGACATTTTCGGTCAGTCCCCGTGACGTCGAGGATCACCAAACGAGCCACGTCTTGGATCACTCGAACTTACGGTGCTTGAGGACATTTTCGGGCAGTCCCCGTGATGTCGGGGATCACGACATGTAGCCGCGAGCCGTCCGGCAAGGTCGCGTCCACGAACGGCGAAGAGAGGTCAACCCGGCGACCCGATGACTTCAGCATCCGCTCAACCAGGTCTCGCACCTCGTCGGCGGTCAGGATCGTGTTGGTCAGCTCAGCCGTACCGCCACGGGCCACAAAGACTTTGCTCGGCTCGTTGATCCAGATCTCCTCGATGGAGGGGTCCTCGAGGTATTGCTGGAGGGGTCCGAAACCGGCGACGGCGTCAAGCACGCTCTTGGTCGCCTCGCCCAGATCCGACAGCGTCGGCAGCCCGCCGTGGAGCGAGCGCTCGTCGTAGTCGGCGACAGCATCGTCAACAAGCTGGCGCATCTCGCGCAGATCCCGGGTGGGGTCGAGGCCGGACCGGCGGATCAGCTCGCGGACTTCGCTCTCGACTGTCCGTACGGCATCCATCGGCCCACCCTCCCCTGGTCATCCGCGACTCTGACAGCCCCGGAACGTACACGGACGAGTCACCTCAAATGGGGACGATCCACCACGAGAATAGACGCAACATGACCTTTTTGACCCATTTTGTCCACAGCCCTGTGGACAACACCAGGGGAAGACGAGGGCGCGCCGCCATCGCGGGATTGTCGCAAGATCGGTCGATGACGGCAGTATGGGCAAATGACCCGAACCCCGCCCGCACCTCCTGCCACAGCGGGCGTGGTCGTCGTCGAGCCGGCGCCGAGCGACAGGATCCGTCGGCCGGCAGACCTGGTCACCCTGCTCCTTGCCCTCCTGCTGTTGATCCTCGCGGTTGGACTGGGCACCGTAGCGGTGGGAACCGCCAACGGTCTCGAGCAGGACCTCGTCGGCGCAGGTGGCGCGCTGCCCCGACCTCTCCTGCAGCTCACGGGCTGGGCCGGCGGTCTCGGGCTGCTCCTCCTGCTCATCGTCGATGGTGTTGTCCTCGTCGTGCGCTCGCGGTCCTGGCAGCTTTTCGAGGCGGTCGCCGCCGCCGGCGCCGGAGCCTTGCTGGCGTTGCTGTTGCAGCAGTTGATCCTCAACGGACACCTCGGAACCATGCTCGCCGCGTTGACCAAGGGGCTGCCCGAAGGCGGTCGCACGACACCCCTGGACGGGCTGCTCGTGGCCGGCATCGCGTTCTTCACGGTGTCAGGAGTCGGCAAACGACCGCAGCTGCGTATAGCCGCATTCGTCATCATCGGATCAGCGATGCTGTTCGGGTTCCTCTCGGGCGAGGTCACGGCGTTGGCGCTGTTCGTGACCGCGCTGCTCGGGTGGATCGTGGGCCTGGTCACCCTTTTCGCCATTGGCGCCGCGTCAACCCGTACGCCGGGCACGGCCGTCGCGGCAGCCCTTATCGGCTGCGGTCTGGACATCACCCGGCTGGAGCTGGTCGAGTCGACAGGGGTCCGAGAGCGTCGGTATTCCGGGTCGGGCCCCGTGGGTTCCCTGGATGTTCGCGTGCTCGAACGCGACACGTTCGGCACCGAGGCAGGCCGCCGGGTGCTGCGCCGGGTGCGGCTGCGGGGACCGTCCGCCCGTGGCCCCTCGCTCACGATCCGTGGCGCAGTCGAACACCACGCCTTGATGGCGCTGGCGGTGGCCCAGGCGGGCGTGAGGGCGCCAGAGCTGCTCGCGACCGCCGAGGTGGGGCCGTTCGCCGCGGTCCTCGCTTATCGACGCCCGACCGGCGCGACGCTCGACCCGGCCCGGGTCGCAACCCTGAGCGAGAAGGATCTGACTGCTCTCTGGCATCTTCTCGCGCAGCTGCAACAGGCCCGGATTGCCCACCGTGGACTGAGCATCGAGCATCTCCTTCTCGACGAGCAGGACGGCGCCGGTCTCAACGAGGCGGGGACCGGGGACATCGCAGCGGCGGATCTCTCGTTGCGTCTCGACGTGGCGCAGTTCCTCACGACGTTGGCGCTGCTCGTGGGTCCGGAGCGAGCCGTCGCCAGCGGCGTCTCATCACTCGGCAGCACGACCATCGTCAAGGCCTTGCCACTGATGCAGGCGGTCGCGATGGACGCCCCGACCCGATCCGCATTGCGCGCCCGGAAGGGTCTGCTGCGTAGCGTCCGCGAGCAGCTGCTCGGGCTGGCGCCCGAAGGCGAACCGGTCGAGCAGGTCGAGCTGCGCCGACTGACCCCCCGCACGCTGGTGACGGTGCTGGGAGGCAGCATCGCGACATACGTCCTGCTGACCCAGCTGGCCCGGGTGAACCTGGGGGACGTCCTGGCCCGCGCGCAATGGGGCTGGGCCCTGGGCGTGCTCGGGTTCACCGTGCTGAGCATTGCGGGAGCCTCGCTGGTGATCACCGGAGCGGTCAGCACACGCCTCAGCTTCGTGCGGACCTACCTGACCCAGCTCGCCGTCGCCTTCAGCGGCCTGGTGGCGCCGTCGGCTATCGGCAACATCGCCCTCAACCTGCGCTATCTGCAGCGGGCCGGGGTCAACCCGGCAGTCGCGGGTGGCAGCGTCGGGCTGGCCCAGCTCGCCCAGTTCTCGAGCTACTTCGTGCTGTTGCTGCTCTCCAGCGTCCTCGCGGGCACCGGGCAACGGGCATCGTTCACCCCCCCGTCGGCGGCGGTCATCGGGATGATCGTCGTCGTGGCCCTGCTGCTGGCGGGCCTGGCCGTGCCCGCCGGCCGCCGGCTGATCATCGGCCGGTTCCTGCCGGTCGTCCGGCGCGTGGTCCCCAGGGTCGTGGCAATCTTCCAGGATCCGCGCAAGGTGGTCACCCTCTTCTCCGGGGCGCTGCTGCTTGACATGTCGTTCGTGGCGGCGCTGACCTGCGCCACGCGCGCATTCGGCGCGACGCCTTCTGTCGCCGCCGTCGCGGTCGTCTACTTCGCTGGCGCGATCATCGGTTCCGCGGTGCCGACCCCCGGCGGCCTTGGCGGAGTGGAGGCGGCCCTCTCGGCCGGGCTCATCGCGGTGGGGCTGGACGTCAGCGTCGCCGTCTCGTCCGTCCTGCTGTTCCGGCTGTGCACGTACTGGTTGCCCATCCCCTTCGGCTGGGCTTCACTGAGCTACCTCCAGCGGGTCAACGCCATCTGACCGCCGCTACCAC
>PKWT01000208.1 GCA_003132125.1 Micrococcales bacterium
GGCGGGCTCGCGGTGGCCAGCGGCACGTACGTGTTCGCGACGGATCAGCTGGCCCGCTACCGCCGGGCGGTGGCTCTCGATCCGACCGGCGAGGCCTTGGTCAAGATCGTGGGCGATGCAAACGCGGCCGGGTTGAGGATCACCGCGGCGAGCACGCTGAAGACGGCGCCGCGCGGCTACCCGAAGGATCACCCCCGGGTCGAGCTGCTGCGGATGAAGGGCCTGGTCACCTGGAAGGACTGGCTGGTCGAACCGTGGCTGGCCACGGCGGCGGCGAAGGACAAGGTTGTGACAGCGCTACGCGCCTCGGTGCCGCTGGTGCAGTGGCTCAACTTCCATGTCGGCGCCTCCGAGCTGGAGCACTCCTTCCGGGGCTGACTCACCTCAACCCTGGTTCTTCCCCGGTCCTACTCCTGGCGCGACACCTGCTTCGGCAGGGCGAAGACGAGCAGGAACGCGACCACCGCGAACGCCGCGCTGACGCCGAGGGCTGACGTGGCGCTGTGGGTGAATCCGGTGGCCAGATCCGCCGCGGTCGGGCGTCTGTTCGTCGGCAGCGAGAGGGTGCCGAAGAGCACGCTGCCGATGATGGCAATACCGATGGCACTGCCGAGCCGCTGCATGGTGGCAATGACTCCGCTCGCCGCCCCGGCCTCCGGGCGATCGACCGTGGCGATGATGAACTGGGCGTTGGGGGCGATGAACAGCCCGCTGCCNNTGCCGCTCTGCGAGGCGCCGACGATGCTGCCGAGCGCGAACGGGATCGAGACGATCCCGGACTCGAGGGCGGTGTGGCCCAGGCCGGCCTGCCACAGGATCGAGATCGTGAAGAAGATGCTGACGAATGCGGCGAAGTAGACGAGCGCGAGGATCACGCCGCCGGTGAACGCCGGGTGGGAGAACAGGTGGGGCGGAACGAGGGGGCTCTTGCCACGCTTGGCGACGGCGACCTCCCACGCGCCGAAGAGCACGATCATCGCGACGCCTGCCACCAGCGACAGATACGTCCACAGGGGCCAGCCGCGGTCCTGTCCCTCGATGAGCGGCACGAGGATCGCGACGAGTCCGCCCGAGAGGAGTGCGAGGCCGAGAACGTCTACGCCACTTGACCTCCCGTGGTTCTCGGAGCCCGCGGGCAGCAGGAAGAACGCTGCGATGAGGGCGACGATGCCGATCGGCAGGTTGACGACGAACACGAGACGCCAGCCGTTGGTGTCGCCGAACGCCTGGATCAGCAGCCCGCCGATGAGGGGGCCCAGCGCTGAGGAGACGCCGATCACGGCGCCCATGATGGCGAAGGCCTTGCCACGAGTGCGGCCGGTGAAAAGAAGCTGGATGTATGCCGTCACGGCCGGTACGAAGATGCCGCCGGCGAGTCCCTGGACGACCCTCGCGACGACGAGCTGGGTGCCGTCCTGGGCAACCCCGCACGCGAGACTTGCCGCGGTGAACAGCGCCAGGCCGCTGAAGAAGACCCACTTGTGTCCGTAACGGTCACCGAGCCGCCCTGCGGGGATGAGCGCGAGACCGAACGCGAGCGCGTAACCAGAGATGATCCACGACAGGGTCGACTCTGAGGCGTTGAGGCTCGTGCGGATCGTCGGCAGGGCAACGTTGACGATGGTCGCGTCCAGCAGCGACATGAACATCCCGATGAGCAGCACCCCGAGCGCCCGCCAGGCTCGGCGCGGCGTGACCCCAACGTGGCTCGGCGCACTGGTGGTCTGGGACAAGGCCAGGGTTCCCTTCGGGAGACAGCGCTTCGGGAGACGGAGTTTCGGGNNTTCGGGCGGGACTAGTCTCGCCGATCGCGGCGTTGTGTATTGGCGTGACCCTCAACGACAGCGCCGCCCTGACCCTGAACGACTTACCGATCGTGACCATCGACGGCGAGACGACCTCGCTCGCCCAGTACGCAGACAAGGTCAAGCTCATCGTCAACGTCGCCTCCCGCTGTGGTCTCACCCCGCAGTACAAGAAGCTGGAGGAGCTGCAGAAGACGTATGGCGCCCGCGGCTTCACGGTGCTGGGTTTCCCGAGCAACCAGTTCCTGCAGGAGCTCGGCAGCTCCGAGGCCATCCAGACGTTCTGCTCCACGACCTACGGCATCACCTTCCCGATGTTCGAGAAGGTCAAGGTGAACGGGCGCTCGCGGCATCCGCTCTACGCCGAGCTGACCAAGACGCCTGATGCCAACGGCAAGGCCGGCAACGTGAAGTGGAACTTCGAGAAGTTCGTGGTCACACCAGACGGCCAGGTGCACCGCTTCCGCCCGACCGTTGAGCCCGACGCTCCCGAGATCGTCGAGCTGATCGAGGCGTCCCTGCCCGCAGCCGGCTGACCAGGGTTCAGCCGACGTTGGGTGGGTTCTGCGATTGCACGACCGTGATCCGCCAGTCCGGGCCCTGGAAGTCCTGCGGTTCGATCGTCACCGTCACCGGTGAGTCCAGCAGGGTCAGCGAACCTGAGGTGCCGGGGGGGTCGAACCAGACCACTGGGTCGAGCGAGAAGTCGAATCCCGAGTGGTGGTAGTCCCAGATGTTGACGAACTTGTCCTGGGTCAGCGCCCCTTGGAGCTGCGCAGTGATGTCTTTGCCGTTGATGAGCACGCGTATCCGGCCGGGCCCGCGGTACTGCAGATTGAGAGCGAGCTTCGGGTCGAACTGCTGCGTGAAAGAGCCGGGTGTGTTCGCCTCCAGCGCGGTTGTCGGTCCCAGTTCCTGAACCTCTCCCGGCAAGGTCCACCAGCCGTACTCGGGGCTGCTTTCCGGGGCGGCGGGGCGCGGTGGGAAGTGAAAGTCCTTCCACGGGACGCTTTCATAGATGGCGACATGGATCTTCGCGTTCTTGAACAGCGAGGGCAGGCCCGGGCTGGGTTCGTGGCTGACGAAGACATTCGCCAGCACGGTGGTCTTCGCCGCGACGGCCGTACCGATCGACCACATGTGGCCGTCCGCGCCGCCGCATGCTGCCTGACGTGTGCCGTCCGGGATGGTGAAACGGGCGAGCATCCGGGCATCCCACTCAAGGGTGTTCTCCACGTTGCCGGTGGGCGTGCACGTCATACGCACAGCCAGATGTCGCCCGGCGGTGGTGGGAATGATGACCGAGCCTTTCGCCCGCTCGAGCATCGGCGAGTCCAGGACGGTGACTCGTTTCATGCCCTGGGAGTATTCCGGGAAGCCGCCACCACCGGCGTTGACGGTGAACGGGCCGGGCGCGGCGACAGGCTCCGGCAATGCAGGCTCCGGCATCGGCTGGCGCGCTGAGCTCGTCGCGGCGATGAGTCCACCCACCAAGAGGACTGCCACGGTCGTCGCCCCGAGGGCTGAAAGTCGACGACGCCGGGTGGAGGCAGCACGACGCCGTGCACCGGCCACCAGAGCGTCGACATCTGGGTATGCCGCTGCGTCGGCTTCGTCGTTCAGCGCGTCACGCAGGTCGTCAGTGGTTCGCTTCGACGGAGCATCGCTGGCATGCGCTGGGGCGGTCAGATCGGGAGCTGCGTCCCCGCTCGCCTCCTCCGCGATGTGCAGGGCCGCCAGAGCATTGACGGTTTGGGTCTTCACGGTGCGGACCCTTGTGCCCATCGCCTCTGCTGTGGCCGCCTCGGCGTAGTTGTGGAAGAAGCGCAGCACGACCACCGC
>PKWT01000207.1 GCA_003132125.1 Micrococcales bacterium
CGGCGTGCTCTCGATGACCGGGTCCACCGTCCCGGTTCGGGATCCCCTCAGAGGCTTTGTCCGATGCCCTGAGGTTGGCACTGTTGACACGCTCGACGTCTCGCCGTTCCTGGTCGCTGGCGCGGGTCGGCGTGGAAGGATGGCTGCAGCACGGCACCAAGTACTCCATCAACGGCTGCACGACCGACGGCCCGGCAACTACATGTGCAAGGGCATCGATAAGGTCCTCACGTTCGGTTACAGCTCGGCGTACCTGGGTCTGCTGGTCCTGTTCGTCGTTGGCCTGGCCGCGTTGGTGTTCCGACGTCGCGACGTCAGCTGAGCTGGTTCATGACCCCCGACGCGATGAGCTCGAGATGGTCTAGGTCATGCAGGTCGAGCACCTGAAGATAGATCCGGCTGGTACCCACATCTGCGTACTGGCCGATCTTGTCGACAATTTCATCCGGTGACCCGGCGAGGCCATCGTGCCGCAGATCGTCCAAGTCGCGGCCGATGGCGGCGGCGCGCCGACGCGCCTCGGTCTCATCCCGCCCGGCGCAGACTGCCAAGGCGTTGCTCAGGGTGAGGGTGGAAAGGTCACGCCCGGCCGCGCCCGCCACCACACGGACGTTCTCGAACAGCCCGGCCGACTCCTGGACTGACACGAACGGCAGGTTGAAGTCCGACGCATAGCGCACGGCCAGCTCCGGGGTCCGACGCCTGCCCGTGCCCCCGATCACCATCGGCACCGGGGCCTGCACCGGCTTCGGCAGCGCAGGCGAGTCGACCAGCGTGTAGTGCTTGCCCTCATGGGTGAACCGCTCGCCGACGGGGGTCTCCCAGAGCCCCGTGATGATGGCCAACTGCTCCTCGAGCCGGTCGAACCGCTCGCCCACCGACTCGGGGAATGGAATGCCATATGCCGCGTGCTCCTGTTCGGACCAGCCCGCGCCAAGCCCAAGCTCGACCCGTCCGCCTGACATCTCGTCGACCTGGGCCACTTGCACCGCCAGTAGCCCGGGGTGCCGGAAAGTTGCCGATGTCACCAGGGTGCCGAGCCGGATCGAGTTGGTATCGCGGGCCAGGCCCGCCAGCGTGGTCCAGGTATCCGTGGGCCCGGGCAAGCCATCGCCGTCGCCCATGACGAGCAGGTGGTCCGAGCGGAAGAACGCAGGGAAGCCGCACTCCTCCGCCTTCCGCGCGACGGCGAGCTGGTCGGCATACGACGCCCCCTGCTGGGGCTCAATGAACACGCGCAGTTCCATGGCGGCCACCCTATGTGGCCGCCTCCTGTGTGTGCTCAACCTAGATCCACCGGTGAGTTTGCCCCGGTAGCGAACGCTGATCCTGAAGGACGGCACCATCAAGGCCGCCATCCCGGAGGCCCAGCTCATGCCGCAACGGAAGTGACCGCGGTGGGAGTGGCCCTGCAGCCACACCGGCCAGGGGACGTCATCGCCGGCAGTGCCTGGCGCCGAGCGAAACGTGAGTGTGGTGATCGTTGCCATTGCCGGCTCCTCACTGCTCACAATTCTGCCGCGGGAAGGTGATCCTGGATTCAGGTGACAAGTAGCGCGGCACGCCGCCAACCGCGAACGCGGAGACAGGTGCCAACCAGGCCACGCGCCGCTATCCAGCTGAGGGCACTCGGATAGCTTCGGTCAGTGCACTGTCAACGAGCATGAGAGCGAATCCCGATAGCAACCTCGATCGGTGCCAAAGGAGACTCCGGCACCGGTGGTGCGTTGCTGTCCCGCAGGGCTGTGGCCTGCGGGACACCGTAAACACGCATCAACCATCGGTGTTCCCAGCACCCACGGCCGCGCGAAACCGTTCTCGCTCCACTGCCCGGTAGACGGTGGATCGGGCGAACAAGTCGGCGAGCTCAGCGGAGCTGCACTCCCCCGCACTACGCAAAGCCACCAGGTGCGCTTCCTGCCGGTGAGTCAACGCGCGATGTATACAGATTGTTGAACGATGTATACAGTGCGTCTCCAACGGCGCTTGTCCGGTGCCCGGCCCTCAACGAACGAGGTAGGCACATGTGGGTATTGCTCGCGGTGGCAGTTGTGGTTATCGGGTTCGCCCTGAAGATCAATTCCATGCTGGTGGTCGCCGTCGCTGGCATCGTGGCCGGCCTGATCGCGCACCTCTCGCCCATGAAGATCGTCGAAGCATTCGGCACCGGCTTTGCAGGGTCTCGATCGGTCACCATCTTCGTCGTGGTGCTCCCGGTCATCGGGCTCATCGAGCGCTATGGCCTGCAGCACCAGGCCCGGCAGCTGATCGGCAAGCTTCGCGGGCTGACGACCGGGCGGTTGCTCGCTTCGTATCTCTTGATCCGCCAGCTGACGGCGGCGGTTGGTCTTAACGCCGTCGGGGGCCCGGCTCAGGCCGTTCGTCCGATCGTGGCGCCCATGTCGGAGGCCGCGGCTGAGCGGGCCCACGGACCGCTCAGCGAACGTATGCGGGAGAAGGTGCGTTCGTACGCCGCGTCGGCAGACACGGTTGGTCTGTTCTTCGGCGAGGACATTTTCGTCGCCATCGGGTCGATCCTGCTCATCACCGGCTTCGTCGACACGACCTACCATCTCAAGCTGGACCCCCTGCAGATCGCCATCTGGGCCATCCCGACCGCGATCTGCGCCTTCCTGATCCATGGCTTCCGGATGCTGCGACTCGACGGTCAACTTGCACGCATGGCCGCCGAGGACTCCCCCGAACCCGTGGGACCTCTGGCAGCCGAGGACACCAAGGACGAGGTGGCAGCCCGATGATCAAGGTTGAGTGGTTCTACTGGGTCTGCGCGGCGTTCTTCGCAATCGTCGCCCTGATTCGACTCACTGACTCTGGCGACAAGAAGCGCTTTGGCAGTGCCGCCTTCTGGGGGATCCTCGCCTTCGCCTTCGTGTACGGGACGTTTGTCGTCGCCAAGACGGCTCCACCGGCCGTCGAGGGGTTCGCCGTTCTCGGTCTGGCCGGGCTCGCAGGGCTGGGCTTCCCCGGCAAAGGCGCCGAAGAGTCAAGCTCGGTTGAGGAGCGTCGCGTGCTGGCCGGACGGTTCGGCAACAAGCTCTTCATCCCCGCCCTGATCATCCCGATCGTCGCGGTGCTTTTTGGGGCGGTTCTCTCCAAGGTCGAGGTCGGCGGCGAGCTGCTTCTGGAGAAGGGGACCGCCACGATCATCGGCCTGGGTGTCGGGGCGCTCCTAGCGCTCATCGTGGGAATGATCCTCTTCGGGGCCAAGAGCCCCGCCGTCCCGTTCAGGGAGGGCGACCGCCTCCTCGGACACATCGGATGGGCCGCTATCTTGCCGCAGTTCCTGGCAACGCTCGGGCTGCTGTTCGCCGCGGCCGGGGTCGGCAAGGTGGTGGGCGACATGACCAATGCTGTTCTCCCCAAAGGTGTCCTGCTCCTCGCGGTGATCGTCTACTGCTTAGGAATGGCGGGGTTCACGATCATCATGGGAAACGCTTTCGCCGCATTCCCGGTCATGACCGCGGCCGTCGGTTGGCCCATACTCGTGACGCAGTTCCACGGCAATCCGCCGGCGGTCTTTGCCATCGGCATGCTGGCCGGGTTCTGCGGAACGCTCGTGACCCCGATGGCGGCCAACTTCAACCTCGTGCCGGCGGCGTTGCTCGAGCTGAAAGACCAGTACGGACCGATCAAGGCTCAGATCCCGACGGCGATCCCGCTCCTTGGCGCCAACATCGCCATCATGTTCCTCTTCGCGTTCCCCGGTTGAGGCGCTGACAGATGACCGAGCCAACTGAGATCAGCGGCGGCTGGCGCCAGGAGTACGCGCAGGTTTGGGCCACCACCATCTTGCGCGTGCTGGGCACGGCATACCCCTATGGCACGGCTCATGTCTCAATGAGCCCGGACGACAACGACGTTGAGCCGTCGGTCCTGCACCCCGCCTTCCACGGGAGTGTCGACTGGCACTCGTCAGCGCACATGCAGTGGTCCGCGATCCGGCTACTGACCCTGGCCGAGAAGGATCTCGAACCCGACACCAGGACTCAGCTGATCGGAATGCTTGGGGAGCGCCTTACCGAGGAAAACGGTGTGGTTGAGGCTGCCTATCTCCGGGAGCGAACCTCTTACGAGCGGCCGTATGGCTGGGGCTGGGCCGCCATGCTCGCCGCTGCCGCCAACTCGTGCAGCCTGCCCGAGGCCACAGGTTGGGCGAAGTCCACCGGGATCGTGGCCGGGGCGGTGGCCGACAATCTCATGGCATGGATGCCGAATCTTGCCTACCCCGTCCGTCACGGAGTGCACTCCAACACTGCCTTCGCCGTGGCACTGTGCCACGAGGCGTTCGGCGCGCTCGGCCGCGGCGAGGTTGTGGCCGCCATTGAGGACAACGCCCGGCGTTGGTTCGCCGGCGACCGAGACTATCCCACGCGGTGGGAGCCGAGTGGCAACGACTTCCTCTCGCCAGCATTGTGCGAAGCCGATCTGATGCGTCGCGTCACCCCGCCGGATGAATATGCCGGGTGGCTCGCAGACTTCCTGCCGCACCTTGCGACACAAGGGGATTCGTTGCTTGAGATCCCTGAGGTTCTGGACCGCACGGACGGTCACCTGGTCCACCTCTTCGGCCTCGCGCTGTCTCGCGCCTGGCTATTGCGGTTGCTCGCACCTCACCTCGGCGACGAGCCTCGGGTGCGGGTCGATTCCGCAACCCTGCGCCAGATTGAGGCCGTCGAGCACGAGATAGTCGAGGGTGACTTCATGTCGACCCACTGGCTGGTCTCCTTTGCACTGTTGGCAGTGACTGCTGCACGGACCTGAGCCGGCACGGGCGTGCTCGGCGCCTAACCCCGGGCACCGAGCGAAGGCGAGAACTTGGGCTCCGCGTTCAGGGCTGACCGTAGACGCAGTCGGGGATGTCGGTAAGGAACAGGCGGCCCGGCGCGTACGAGGGTCCGCGCGAGTGGGCTGCGATTGGCGGGGTGGTCACGGTCATCGCATTTCTCCTGCGACCGAAGTTCGCGCGTACTCGGCCGAGCCGACGCGGCGCATGGTCCGGTAGGCGTCCAACAGTTCTTCCTCGGCGTCGCGTAGGTACTGCTCCAGTTCATCGGCGGCTTGGGCGATCTTGCCTGCCTCCAGCAGGTCGAGCAGGGCACGGTTGCGGCGGACGTACCGTTCGTGCAACACCTCCGGGTTGGAGACAACGTGGAAGACCAGGCGCAACTCGGCGAGAACCCGGCGCGTGGTGTCCTGGATCCGACGGCTTTCTGTCAAGCGGACGAGGCCCTGGTGGAAGCGCATGTTGGCCGTGACGACCTCGTCCCATTCACCCCGGGATGCCGCGGACTCGGCTGCTTCCACTTCGACTCGCAGCGGAAGAAGCAGGTTGGGATCCAGTCCAGTGAGTGACCGGAGGACGCCGCACTCGACTATGCGCCGCAGGCGGTACAGGTCGACGAGATCGGCCTCATCGAGCACGGGGACGAAAACGCCACGATTGTGGTGGTGGACCAGAAGGCCGTCGTGAGTGAGGAGCCGGAACGCCTCGCGCAGCGTGTTGCGTGAGACACCCAATCGGGCTACCAGCCGCTCTTCGCTGAGCTGGGTGCCAGGGGGCACGTCTCCCTCGGTTATCTGCTGGCGAAGTACGTTCGCGATCCGCTCTGCGGTCGACTCATTGGACCCGTTCCACCCCGTCATCCGGACCACACTAGGCTCCCCAGACTTCCCGTGCTCGAATTTGCGTATTGCCACATTGTTCAACAATCTATAGGGTGTGTCCATGCCAAAGCCAGCAGACCAGGCTGGGGGTCTGCCGACGCAGGGTTCGACGGCCGCCGTCGCCGAGAAGATGCCCGCCACGATCGTGAAGACGAGCCTGCGCTCAACAGTGCTCGGCGCCATGTCTCCGATGGCCACCTCGGCCATCGGACTCTCGTACCAGCGCCGGCTTCTCGGCATTGGTGGCGCAGCATCGCTACTGACTGTCTATCCCCCGGTCAAGTCGGTCGGGCCCGTCATCGACCGGTTCATGTGATCGCCGTCGACCTCAACTCTGACCTCGGTGAGGGCCACGGGCACTGGACCATGGGCGATGACGACGCGTTGATGAAGGTGGTCACCAGCGCCAATGTCGCCTGTGGCTTCCACGCCAGCGACGCCTCGATCATGCGCCAGGTCTGTGACAGGGCTGCCGCGGCTGACGTGACGATCGGCGCGCACGTGGGTTACAGCGATCTGTCCGGCTTCGGGCGCAGGTTCATCGACATGGAACCTGCAGCCCTCGCGGCCGACGTGATCTACCAGATTGGCGCTCTTGACGGGCTTGCACGCGTCGCCGGCTCACGGGTGCGCTACGTCAAGCCACACGGCGCGTTGTACAACGCGATCATGCACCATGAAGAGCAGGCAGCAGCCGTCGTCGAAGCCGTCACGGCCTACGACCGATTGCTGCCCGTGCTGGGCCTGCCCGGGTCAGCCTGGCTGCGTCTGGCGAAGGAAGCCGGTCTGACGGTTGTGGAAGAGGCGTTCGCCGACCGGGCTTACACCGCCGAGGGCACCCTGGTCTCGCGCCGGCTGCCGGGCGCCGTGCTGCATGACGTGCCGGAGATCGCCCGCCGTTGCGTAGCCATGGCTACCGGGAGAACGGTCAAGGACGTCGATGGTGGCGATCTGCGCATTTCACCCGGATCGATCTGCGTGCACGGAGATACTCCCGGGGCAGTTCAGATTGCCCGGTCTGTCCGTGGTGCTCTGGCCGAGGCAGGAGTCACGCTGGCCTCGTTCGCACTCTGATGCGGGTTCTGCCCAGCGGCAGCAACGCACTGCTCATCGAGCTGGACGATCTCGACCAGGTGCTTGCTATGTACACCGCGGTGCGAGAGGAGTGCCTCTCCGGCGTGATCGATATCGTGCCTGCGGCGCGAACCGTCCTTCTCGTCATCGATACCGCCGCGACCGATCTGGGCGAGGTCGCTCGGGCCGTGCTCCAGCTCCGGCCGCGGCCCGAGCGCCGGGCCACCGGTCAGCTGGTTGAGATCCCAGTCACGTACGACGGTGAGGACCTCGACGAGGTGGGATCGTTGCTCGGTTGCGATGCGGACGAGGTCGTACGGCGCCATGCCGGCGAGACCTGGACTGTGGCCTTCTGCGGTTTCGCACCCGGATTCGGCTACCTGTCCGGCGCTAGTGGCGGTTGGGACGTACCGCGTCAGTCGAGCCCGCGCACCACGGTACCGCCCGGTTCCGTCGCGCTGGCCGGGGAGTTCAGCGGCATCTACCCCCGGTCCTCGCCCGGCGGCTGGCAACTTATCGGGCACACCGAGCTGGACGTATTCGACCTGCAAAGAGACCCGCCGGCGCTACTTCGCCCGGGCACGCCTGTCCACTTCGTCGAGGTCGGCCGGGCATGACTGCCGCTGTGGCATCCCTGACTGTCCTCGAGACGGGACCGCTGACCACAGTGCAGGACGCTGGGCGATTTGGCCAGGGCGCCCTCGGGATTGGCCGCTCCGGTGCGTGCGACCGTGCCGCATACCGGTTGGCGAACCGGATGGTCGGCAACGTCGACGGTGCCGCTGTCCTTGAGGTCACCTTCGGTGGTCTGGTGCTGCGCGCGGACGCCGACGTCGTGCTCGTCACGACTGGGGCGAGGTCTGCGGGCATGCCGCACAACGCGCCGCTGACTCTGGCTGCCGGCGAGCAGCTGGTGTTGAGGCCGCCTGTCACCGGTGCCCGCACCTACCTCGCTGTGCGCGGTGGGATCGATGTCCCCGAGGTGCTCGGCTCCCGGTCAACCGACTTGCTGGCCGGACTCGGTCCGGACGTCATCGCCGCAGGTGACCGGCTGCCCGTCGGCCGCAGTTTCGGCCCGATGCCCGGTGTCGACGTGGCCGCAGTCCGTGAGCCTGAGGCGGGCGAGGTGGTCGTGCAGGTGCAGCCGGGTCCGCGTAGGGAGTGGTTCACCGATGATTCGTGGGAGATGTTGCTGAACCAGCCTTACTCGGTCACTGCGCAGAGCAACCGGGTGGGGCTGCGGCTGGACGGCGTGCCGCTCGAGCGCGTCAACACCGGTGAGCTGTCAAGCGAAGGCATGGTCCGAGGGGCGCTCCAGATACCGTTGTCCGGCACGCCCGTGTTGTTCCTGGCTGATCACCCAATCACCGGGGGCTACCCGGTGATTGGGTACGTGGTCGACGATGACGTTGACCGCTGCGGACAACTCCGGACCGGTCAGACCCTGCGCTTCACCACGCGCCGGTTGAATCACTGAGGCCCGCTCCGCGGGTGCAGCCCCCTGTGAGATTGGCAAATGACGGGATGGCGCGCACGGTTCCCCGCATTCAGTCCGGCTCGGACGATTCGTGCTCGCCCACTCGATGTCCGACGTCCTGGAAGCGGAACGATGAACGGATGCATCGGAGCCCCGTTCAGCGTCGTATGACGATCGGCTTGCGGCCACCGTCCCTGACCTGAGACTACGAAGACAAGACGATGGATTGCGTCCCCGCGAGTGGT
>PKWT01000454.1:0-275 GCA_003132125.1 Micrococcales bacterium
ACGTCGAAGAGGTTCATGGCCGGTGAGCCGATGAAGCCGGCGACGAACACGTTGTCCGGGTGGTCGTACATCCGGCGCGGGGTGTCGCACTGCTGCAGGACGCCGTCCTTGAGGACCGCGACCCTGTCGCCCATCGTCATGGCCTCGATCTGGTCGTGGGTGACATAGACCGTGGTGACGCCCAATCGCCTTTGCAGAGAAGCGATCTGGGTCCGCGTCGAAACGCGCAGCTTGGCGTCGAGGTTCGACAGCGGCTCGTCCATGAGGAAGACCTG
>PKWT01000454.1:323-8828 GCA_003132125.1 Micrococcales bacterium
GCGATCTTGAGTGCGAAGCCCATGTTGTCGGCAACGGTCATGTGCGGATACAGCGCGTAGTTCTGGAAGACCATCGCGACGTCGCGGTCCTTGGGGGACAGGTCGGTGACGTTGCGGTCGCCGATCCAGACGTCGCCGACGTTGACTTCTTCGAGCCCGGCGAGCATGCGCAGCGCCGTGGACTTGCCGCAGCCGGAGGGACCGACCAGGACGAGGAACTCACCGTCCGCGATGTCGATGTTGAGCCCGTCGACCGAGGGCGAGTCATTGCCGGGGTACGTCCGGCTTGCGTTGTCGAACCTGACTGTTGCCATGGAGATTCAGCCTTCCTTCACCGGCAGGAACGTGCCGGACGATCCGTTGTAAAGGGGGAGTGGTGCACCCAGACGCAGATACGANNCGTTACTGAAACGTGGCCTGCAAGTTCTTGCAAGAACCTTGCGATCTTTTGCAAGAACTTGCTAGATTGCCATCACTTTCACGGGTCGCGAAAGGGCTGCCCGAAGCAAATCGCTAGGAGAAATCATGCACAAGCGTGCGATTGGTGCTGCGGCCATCACTGGCGTTGCGGCACTGCTCTTGGGCGCCTGCGGCTCGAGTACCACCCCAGCCGCCAAGCCGTCTTCGACCACGACCACCACTGCTGCGCCCGCACCGACCACGACCGGCCCGCCGGTTCGTGATGCTGCCGCCGACCTGGTGATCTGGGCAGACGCCGACCGTGTCCCGATCATCCAGAAGTATGCCGACGCGTTCGGCAAGGAGAACGGCATCAAGGTCGCAGTTCAGGTCGCGACCGACGTGCGCCAGCAGTTCAAGGACGCCACCAAGGTCGACAAGGGCCCTGACGTCATCGTTGGCGCCCACGACTGGCTGGGCGAGCTCGTCCAGAACGGCACCGTCGCCCCGGTGAACCTCGATCCCGCCGTGGCCGCGAAGTTCGCGCCGCAGGCGATGGCCGCGACCAAGTTCAACGGCCAGTCCTACGGCGTCCCCTACGCGGTCGAGAACATCGGCCTCGTGCGCAACACCGCTCTGGCTCCGACCGCTCCGACGACGATGGACGCGCTGGTCAGCGAGGGCCAGGCCCTCGTGAAGTCCGGCAAGGCGACCAACATCATGGTCCAGGAGGTCGGTAAGACCGGCAACGCGTACTACACCTACCCCTACCTCAAGGCCTTTGGCGGCGGTATCTTCGCCACCAACGCCGCCGGCGGCTACGACGCCACCAAGGTCATCGTCAACAGCCCGGGCTCGCTCAAGGGTGCGGCTGAGCTGCAGGTGCTGGGAAAGGCCAAGGCGCTGTCCACCAACGTCGACGGCACCAACGTCGACGCGTTGTTCGACGCCGGCAAGGTGCCGTTCTACATCACCGGCCCGTGGGCGATCGACAAGGCCAAGAAGGCCAACATCAAGTACGCGATCAGCCCCCTGCCGTCTCTGACCGGTGGCGGCAAGATGCAGCCGTTCCTGGGCGTCCAGATGTTCTACGTCTCGGCCAAGGCCAAGAACGCAACATTCGCGCAGGAGTTCGTCACCAACTACGTTCCCCGCGAGGACGTCCAGCTGGCCCTGTTCGAAGCCGGACACCGTCCGCCCGCACTGACCTCGGCCTACGACAAGGTCGCGGCAACCGACGCTGACGTCAAGGCCTGGTTCGAGGCCGGTCAGGGTGGCCAGCCCATGCCCAACATCCCCGCCATGAACTCGGTGTGGGGCCCGTTGGGTCAGGCCGCTGCGGACGTCATCGCAGGCAAGGCGCAGCCGAAGGCACGCTTCGACGCAGCGCAGAAGGAGATCGTCGCCAACATCGCCAAGGGCTGATGTATGGCGGGTGGCCGGCTGCCGCACCTCGGTGGCCGGCCACCCGGCCGGCTGGCCATTGGCGCAGCGGTCAACACTTGTCGCACCGGTCACCC
Source organism: Micrococcales bacterium (assembly GCA_003132125.1). Classification (GTDB taxonomy): domain Bacteria; phylum Actinomycetota; class Actinomycetes; order Actinomycetales; family Dermatophilaceae; genus UBA4719. Next base: position 2,243 of record PKWT01000454.1, read on the forward strand.
CTTGTCGGGACGCAGCTTCGGAGGATGGCATGAGCCCCCAGGACACACAGGACACGCGAGGCCCCGAGGGCCCGACGGGCGTGAGTGATGGCGCGAAGACCAAGAGCCTTGGATACGGCCGCCCTTCGGGCACGAGTCCGGTGTGGCTGACGGTCACCAAATGGGTCTTGATCGCCCTCACGGTCGGCGTTCTTGCGATCGTCGCGCAGAAGACGATCGAGCAAGGCGCCTGGATCGGCGTGGTCATCGCCGCGTTCGTGGCGATGTGTGTCGTGGTCGTCTATGGCACAAGGCGAGCCGTGCCCTTGAAGTACCTGCTGCCCGGGCTGATCCTGCTCGTCACCCTGCAGATCTGGCCGATCGCCTACACGGTGGCAACATCCTTCACCAACTACGGTGACGGCCACCTGTTCAGCAAACAGGTGTCGATCGAACAGGTCATTGCCAACTCGGTCCGCGAGGTCCCGAACGCCCCACGCTACAAGCTGTCGGTGGCGGTCAAAGAGAAGTCCGACCCGGCCACTGCCGAGATCTTCTACCTGCTCACCGACCCTGCCGGCAAGACCTACCTGGGTGACAAGGTCGGGCTGAGCGACCTGCCGGCGGCCGACGTCGAGAAGGCGCCCAACGGTCGCATCACCAAAGCAGCGGGCTTTCAGATCCTGACGGCGATCCAGGTGAACGCTCGTAAGGATCTCAGCACGTTCGCGGTGCCGACCAAAGGTGGCGGCGGCATCAAGTCGGTCGGGCTCAGCGAGGCCTTCGAAGGCAAGGCCATCGTGTCCTACGACAAGGCGACCGACACGCTCACCGACAGTACAACCGGCAAGAAGTACGTGGCGGTCAACGCCCGCTGGGAGCCGGCGGACGGTCAGGGCGGGGCCTTTCCCCAGGGGTGGAAGGAGAACGTCGGCTTCAAGAACTTCCAGAATGTGCTCACGAACGAGACTTTGCGCGCAGGATTCCTCAAGATCTTCGCGTGGAACTTCGTCTTTGCCGTGGTGTCGGTGGGCTCGACCTTCGTCTTGGGGATGTTGCTGGCGCTGTTGCTCAACAACGCCCGGCTCAGGGGCAAGGGCTTGTACCGCTCGCTGCTGATCCTGCCGTACGCCCTCCCTGGGTTCGTGACAGCGCTGGTCTGGTCCTCGATGTTCAACCAGGACTATGGCCTGATCAACAAGATGCTGCACCTGAACGTCGACTGGCTGGGTGACCCATGGGCTGCCAAGGCGGCAATCCTGATCACCAACCTGTGGCTGGGCTTTCCCTACATGTTCATCGTCTGCACGGGAGCCTTGCAGTCCATCCCCGGTGACGTGCTCGAGGCGGCCAAGATCGACGGCGCCTCAGCGCTGCGGACCGTGCGTTCCATCATCATGCCGCTGCTTCTAGTCGCGGTCGGCCCGCTGTTGATCGCCTCGTTCGCCTACAACTTCAACAACTTCGGCTTGATCTTCCTGCTGACCGGGGGCGGGCCTTTCGAAGCCGCGGACACGAGCATCGGCTCAAGTGACCTGCTCATCACCTACGCCTACCGACTGGCGTTCAGCGGAGTGAGCCCGAACTACGGACTCGCCGCGACGGTGTCGATCTTCATCTTCGCCTTCGTCGCCCTGATGAGCTACCAAGGATTCCGTCGCACCAAAGCCCTTGAGGATGTGAACTGATGTCAGGTATCTCTGACGCCCGGCCCCTGGCGATCCCCCGCGCAGTCGAGAAGATCGAACCTCCGAGACCCTCATCGCCACGCGGTATGTGGTGGCGGCACGGCCTCGCCATGTTGGCGTTGGTCTGGTCCTTGTTCCCCATCGTGTTCATCATCTCGGCGGCGATCAACCCGTCGGGGACCCTGAACACCGCGGAGCTTCTTCCCAAGAACATGTCGATGATCAACTTCGACGTGCTGTTCTCCGACACGTCCCGGCCGTACCTCACCTGGTACAAGAACTCGATGATCATTGCCGGGTTCGGTTCGCTGGCTTCGGTGTTCATCGGCGCGTGCGCTGCCTACGCGTTCTCCCGGATGAGGTTCGCCGGACGGCGGCCCGGACTACTGGCGTTGCTGATGCTGCAGATGTTTCCAGCGCTGCTGGCATTCGTTGCCCTCTACATCACCTTCGCCGGCGTCGGCGACGTGTTTCCGGCGTTTGGCCTCAGCACCTCGCCCGGCCTGATCCTGGCCTACCTCGGTGGGGCGATGGGTGCCAACGTCTGGTTGCTCAAGGGCTACTTCGACACGGTGCCTCGCGAGCTCGACGAGGCAGCCAAGGTCGATGGTGCGTCCCACGCCCGGATCTTCTTCACCATGACCCTGCGACTGGTCATGCCAATCCTGGTCACCGTCTTCATGCTTGCCTTCGTCGGGCTCTTCAGCGAGTTCATGCTCGCCAGCATCTTCCTGCGAGACGTCGACTCCCAGACTCTCGGGGTGGGGCTCTGGAGCATGACCAAAGGCAACGAACGCAACCGTTTGTTCGGCCAGTTCTGCGCTGGCGCCGTGCTGGCCTCCCTGCCCGTAGTGCTCCTCTATCTCGGATTCCAGAAGCAGCTCGTCGGCGGACTGACACAAGGATCAGTGAAGTGACAGCAACGTCAACCGACCTGCTCTCGCAACCGCACCACGACGGCTCGGCGCTCTATGTCTCGAACCTTCGACCCCGGCTGGGAGACACGGTCACACTACGCGTCCGTGTGCCCCACGAATCGGACGTCTCGGCAGTGCATGTGCGGCTCACCCCCGATGCGGAGCCGAAGTTCGTCGATGCCGTCATCGAGCGCAGGACCGACGAAGAGACGTGGTGGAAGGCAGACATCATCTGCCACAACCCTGTCACCAACTACCGCTTCATCCTTGAAGGCGGCACCACGCTCTACCAGTGGCTGAACGGCACTGGCATACATCAGCGAGACGTGCCCGATGCCGCCGACTTCCGCATCGTGACCTTCGCGGCACCGCCCGAGTGGGCCGCCGATGCCGTTGTCTACCAGGTGTTCCCGGACAGGTTCGCCAAGGCCGTCGAGCGGCCTGTGCCGGCCTGGGCGGTCGCAGCAGACTGGGACGACCCGGTCGATCTCTCCAAGGAGCTGACCTCACGGCAGCTCTACGGCGGGGACCTCGACGGTGTCATCGAGCACCTCGGACACCTGCAGTCGCTGGGCGTCAACGTGCTCTACCTGACGCCGTTCTTCCCGTCACGGTCCAACCACCGCTACGACGCCTCCAGTTTTGACCGGGTGGACCCTGTGCTTGGCGGCGACGAGGCGCTCACGCGGCTGATCGACGCCGCACACTCGATCGGCATAAGGGTCCTGGGCGACTTCACCACGAACCACACCGGCGAGACCCACGAGTGGTTCCAGAAGGCGCAGGCCGACCCCGAGTGCGACGAGCGTGGCTTCTACTTCTGGGAGGACGGGGGCTACGTCTCCTGGCTTGGCGTGAAGTCGCTGCCCAAGCTCAACTACGACAGCCAGGTGCTTCGTCAGCGGGTCTTCGAGGACCCCGATGGTGTTGTCCGCAAATGGATCTCGGGCTCGCACGGTCTCGACGGCTGGCGGGTCGACGTCGCCAACATGACCGGTCGTCACAAGGCGCAGGACCTCAACCAGGAGCTCGCCCGTCAGATGCGTGGGGCCATGCGCGACGCGAGACCAGACTCGCTGCTCATCGGCGAGCATTGCCACGACTTCGCGCTCGACGCCATGGGCGATGGCTGGGACGGCGTCATGAACTACGCCGGCTTCACCAGGCCCATCTGGACCTGGTTGCGGAACAAGGACTTTGCGCCCAAGTTCCTCGGCTCGCCGCTCATGGTGCCGCGTCTCGGTGGCTCTTCCGTGATGGAGACGATGCGTGAGTTCGGGGCCCATGCACCGTGGCGAAGCATCCGGCACAGTTTCAACCTGGTCGGGTCCCACGACACCACGCGGATTCGCACCCTCGTCGGCGAGGACTCACGACACGTCGACGCTGCGGCGGGGTTGCTCTTCACCATGCCAGGAATTCCGATGATGACCTATGGCGACGAGATCGGGATGCGCGGTGACTATGGCGAGGACGGGCGACGCACGATGCCGTGGGACGCTGCGCAGCTGGGCGCGGAGAACTCGAACACTAGGAACTCGAGCGACGAGCGTTGGGACACAAGGCTTCTGGCGGTCTACAGAGGCCTCATCGCGGCACGCAACGGCAGCCATGCACTTCGGCACGGCGGCCTGAGATGGGTCCACGCTGACGACGACGCTTTGGTGTTCCTTCGTGAGAGCGCAGAGCAGACGGCGTTGGTGCACTGCGCGCGTGCCGCACATGACCCGATCGAGATCTCCGCGCGGCACCTACGCGGCGTCGCGTCGGCGCACACGGCATACGGCCGGGATCTGACCCTCAGCGGCGACCGGGTGTCCCTGACGGCGGATGCGCCCGGGACCAACATCTGGACCTGGCCGACACCCTGATGCGACGGTCATGACGAAAGAGACGAAGGAGGTGCCATGAAGATACGACTAGCGGACATCGCCCAGCATGCGGAGGTCAGCGAGGCCACCGTCAGCCGAGTCCTCAACGACAAGCCGGGGGTGGCTGCCTTGACCCGGCAGGCTGTGCTCACGTCTCTGGACGTTCTCGGCTATGACCGGCCAAGTCGTCTGCGCCGCAAGAGCGCTGGACTTGTCGGGCTGGTCATGCCCGAGCTGACCAACCCGATCTTCCCCGCCTTCGCCCAGATCATCGAGACCGCTCTTGCGCGCCAGGGCTTCACACCCGTCCTGTGCACCCAGACACCGGGTGGAGTGCACGAGGACGACTACGTGACGATGCTCCTCGATCGTGGCGTGGCCGGGATCATCTACGTGAGCGGTCTGCACGCGGACTCGACCAGCGACCCCCAGCGCTACATCGCCCTTCGCGAGCGGGGGCTCCCGATCGTCCTGATCAATGGCTACATCGAGGGCGTCGACGCACCGTTCATCTCCAACGATGACGTCGCAGCCATGGATCTTGCCCTCAGCCACCTGGTTGCGCTGGGACACAAGGACATTGGGCTCGCGGTGGGCCAGGACCGCTACGTGCCGGTCATCCGCAAGATCATCGGCTTCCGCAATGCCATGGTGACGCTTCTTGGCCGCGCCGACGTCGAGGATCTGATCGAGCGCACGATGTTCACCGTCGAGGGTGGAGCGGCGGCGGCGGAGCGACTGATCGACAAGGGTGTCACCGCGATCGTGTGTGGCTCGGACCTGATGGCGCTGGGTGCGGTCCGTGCGGCCCGACTTCGCGGTCTGCAGGTGCCGCGCGACCTGTCCGTCGTCGGCTATGACGACTCGCCACTGATCGCTTTCACCGACCCGCCGCTGACCACCGTTCGCCAGAGCGTCCAGGCCATGAGCGAGGCCGCCGTGCATGCCCTGCTCGACCAGATCGCCGGCGACACGGTCCCTCGCGCGGAGTACATCTTCCGGCCGGAGCTGGTCGTGCGTGGTTCAACCGGCGCGGTTCCTCGCGCACGAGGATGAGCTCAGGCTGACAGTCGGCGGCGCTCGACGAAGAGGTTCAGCAGCTCCACAACGGACTCAGGGTTGGCAATCCGTTGTGCGGCAACGGTTTTGCCGTCACCGACCTTGATCGTCAGGTCGCCGGACAGCGGGTCGAGTGCAGCGAAGGCCCGCTCGTCGGTCACGTCATCGCCGACGTAGAGCGTCGCGTCCGAGCTCGACTCGCGCGCCAGCTTGAGCAAGGCACTGCCCTTGTCAGCCTCGAGCACGGTCAGCTCCACGACCTCCTTGCCGGGCATGACGTGCACGCCGGTATACCGCTCGCCCACCTCGTGTGCGGCCTTCGTGGCGGCGGCGGCCACAGAGGGCTCGACACCCCGGGTATGGATGACGACGGCAGATGGTTTGAGCTCCAGTCGGACCGCGGGATAGCGCGTTCTGATCGCTTCCAGCTCGTCACGCACTGTCGCGAGGCGAGCCGAGGCGGCATCGTCAAGGAACGGCGCGCCACCGGCTGGCTGGGGGCCGGCCTGACTTCCGCGGCTGATCTGGGCGCCATGGCTGCCGATCAGCGTGATGCCGTCGTCCGGACCGATGCCGGTGAGCGCGGCCAGGGTTGCGAGGTCGCGCCCCGACGCGAGTGCCGCGGTCACTCCGGTCAGGGCGGCGGCAGCACGCAGGGCCTCGAGACCGCCGGGCAGCGCCCTGGCCTGCAGGGGGTCGGTGACGAAGGGCGCGAGCGTGCCGTCGAAGTCGAGGGCGACGAGCACCCGCGGTCGTGCCGCGAAGACGGCAAGCGCGATACGCAGGTCCTCGTCCAGCCCAGTCACTGGCCTGTCCGCTCCGAGGCTCGGTCAGACGCCCTGAGGTTGGCCCTGTTGGCCCGTTCGACGACCGCCAGCTCCTCTTCGCTGGCGCGGGTCGGCCGGTGCGGTTTCAACGGTGCCGCGGCGAGCGCCTTGAGGTAGCGGGAGGCCCACCGCTGCACGTCGTGGTCGGCAACGCGCTTGCGCATCGCCTTCATCCGACGACGCCGTTCGTCCTCGGGGGCGGTGATTGCCCGCATGATCGTCTGTTTGACGCCCTCGATGTCGTG
>PKWT01000454.1:8846-9093 GCA_003132125.1 Micrococcales bacterium
GCGGCCACGAACATCGCGGCCATCTCGTCCTTGGGATACGAATGGTGAAAGTAGTGGATGGCGGTCGAGCCCAGGACGGAGTACTCGCCGTTGATCTGTCCGACCGTGCGCTCGAGCTCGTCGCGAAGGAGGCGGTAGGCGTCCACGCGCTCACGGCTCGGTGTCGCCACCTGCATGAGAGTCACGGTGGGCGGGGACACGGCCTTGTCCCGCAGCAGCTCCTCATAGGCCTTCAACCGGTGCCGGA
>PKWT01000164.1:0-16226 GCA_003132125.1 Micrococcales bacterium
CCGCCCACCCAGATGGTCGCTGCGAGCACGTGCAGGGTCAGTCGGATGACGTCGAGGTCGATTGTCAGCATCCCAGCATCCAACACTGGTGGACGTGTGGCGTTCGCCCAGGGGGTATCGCGGCAGAATGTCCTAGGTGACCCCGACCTCAGCACAGTCCCCCCTCCCCGCCGAAGTGGCCGCGCGGCTGAAGCGCGACGCCGTCGGTCTCGTGTGCGCCGTGGTGCAGCAGCACGACAGCGGTGAGGTGCTCATGGTCGGCTGGATGGACGACGAGGCACTCCATCGCACACTGACGTCGGGGCGGGTGACCTTTTGGTCGCGCAGTCGCGGCGGGTACTGGCGCAAGGGCGACACCTCGGGCCACGCTCAGTACGTCAAGAGCGTCGCGCTGGACTGCGACGGTGACACTCTGCTCGTCCGGGTCGACCAGATCGGCGCCGCCTGCCACACCGGAGCGCGCACCTGTTTCGACGACCACGATCTGGCAGCGGTTCAAGGACATCCGGATGAATGAGCAAAAGCCCAACCTCGCGTATGGCGTGACGTGGCCTTCGCTCGAGACGTTCGCCGATCTGGCCCGCACCCGTCGCGTCATCCCGGTGGTGCGCCGGCTGCTCGCCGATGCCGAGACTCCGGTGGGCGTCTACCGCAAGCTCGCGAAGGATGCCCCTGGCACCTTCCTGCTGGAGTCCGCCGAGCATGGGGGAGTGTGGTCCCGCTACTCCATCGTGGGCGCTGCCTGCGCAGCCGTCCTGACCGAGAAGGACGGCGTGACGCACTGGATCGGCGACCCTCCGGTGGGCGTTCCTACTGATGGCAACCCGCTGGAAGCGCTACGCGACACCGTTTCTGCGCTCGCGACCGATCCCATACCGGGCCTGCCGCCGTTGACCGGTGGCATGGTCGGGGCCATCACGTATGACGCCGTACGTCGCTGGGAGAAGGTTCCCGACACGTTGCCGGACGAGTTGCATCTGCCCGAGCTCGCCATGATGCTCGCCACTGATCTCGCCGTGCTGGACCACGCCGACGGCTCCCTGCTGCTGGTCGCGAACGCCATCAACTACGACGCGACGGACGAGCGGATGGAGGATGCATGGACCGACGCGGTCAGCCGGCTCGACCGGATGACCGCCGATCTCGCTGTCGCCGCGCCCAGCACCGTGGCAGTCATCGAGCCGACGGCACCAGAGGCTTCCAGCAACCGCACGCCAGAGCAGTTCCGCGCCATGGTCGAAGCTGGCAAGGACGCCATTCGGGCCGGTGAGGTCTTCCAGGTCGTTCTCTCCCAACGGTTCTGCGTCGACTGCCCGGCCGACGCGCTCGACGTCTATCGGGTTCTTCGGGCGTCGAACCCCAGCCCGTACATGTATCTTCTGCGGCTCCCGGCGCCGGACGGCACGGCATACGACGTCGTGGGCTCGAGCCCGGAGGCGTTGGTCAAGGTCACCGGTCGCAGGGCCATCACGCACCCGATCGCCGGCTCGCGGCCACGCGGCGACACCCCAGAGGCGGACGTCGCCAACGGCGAGGAGCTGCTGGCCGACTCCAAGGAGCGTTCGGAGCACGTCATGCTCGTGGACCTGTCGCGCAACGACCTGCAGCGGGTGTGTCATCCGGGAACCGTCGATGTGGTGGAGTTCATGACGATCCGGCGCTACAGCCACATCATGCATCTGGAGTCCACGGTGGTCGGCGACATCCGGCCTGAGCAGAGCGCCTACGACGTCCTCGTCGCAACGTTCCCGGCGGGCACGCTGTCGGGGGCCCCCAAACCGCGTGCCATGGCCCTGATCGACGAGCTCGAGCCGAGCCGCCGGGGCATCTACGGCGGAGTCGTCGGCTATCTCGACTTCCACGGCGACCTCGACATGGCGATCGCGATCCGGACCGCGGTGATCAAGGCCGGGCGGGCATACGTCCAGGCCGGAGGGGGGATCGTCGCGGACTCGGTGCCTCAGCTTGAGCTCGAGGAGAGCGTCAACAAGGCGGCGGCGGCTCTACGAGCAGTGGCGTCCGCGTCGGGGTTGCGAACGCCATGACCACCACGCTCACCAGCAAGCGGATGGTGCTCGTCCTCATGCTCATGAGCGCCTCGGCCATCCTCATCAGCGGATCTCGCGTGTGGGTCTCGGGCTCGGCCGGTGATGCAGTTCTCGGCGCAAGTGTCTTGAACGGCAGGGGATCTGACGTCGCACCAGGTGCCCTGGCCGCGGGACTGGTCGGCCTGGCGTCGGCGATCGCGGCGGCCACCGCCGGAAAAGTCGTGCGTGTCATCGCGGCCTGCTCAGCGATGCTGGCCGCCGTCCTCGGCNNGGGGGGCTGGGCATGGGCTGCGCTCTCGGCCACGCTCGTCATGGGCTTGGGTGGGTTCGGCGCCCTGGTCGGTGCCAGTCGCTGGAACGGGCTCTCGAGCAGGTACGACCCGCCCGCCGCGGGTCATACGGCGCGGGAGTCCCCGCTCAGCTCGACCGGCGACCTCGGTCGCCGACGCGAGGGGGAATGGGACCAGCTCTCCCGCGGCGAGGATCCCACGAGCGAGCTGTGAGGCCATACGGGCTCCCGCAGCCGACTGGCGCTGACACAATGACGTCAGGGCTGGACGAACGGCATCAACAGCAGACCGTCACATCGAGGAGAAACCCATGGCAGAGCACGGGCACGGCCACAGCACCGCGGCATGGACGGCCGTCGGGATCTTGTTGGTCGCCACCTTCTTGATCTGTCTTGCCGTCGTGGTCGTGAGCTGGCCTCTGGCCATCGTCGGCATCGTCCTGGCGGTCGTCGGGGTTGCCGTCGGCAAGATCCTGGCCATGGCCGGCTTCGGGGCGACCAAACCGGACCGGTCGAACGCCAACACTGCCGTTCGCTGATGACACCTGGGGTCGGTTCGGATCAGCACCCGCCCGCGGATAGCCTTTCATCGTGACCACTGTCCTCGACGAGATCATTGCCGGCGTCCGTGAGGACCTGGCTGTCCGACAGGCCCGGATCCCGCTGGACGAGCTCAAGGCCCGCGTCGAGCGCGTTGCGCCGGCGTACGACGCATTCGCGGCTCTCCGCGGCGGAGGCGGTGTGAAGGTGATCGCCGAGGTCAAGCGCTCGAGCCCGAGCAAAGGCGCGCTGGCCATGATTGCGGACCCTGCCGGCTTGGCTGCCGACTACGCCGCCGGTGGTGCCAGTGTGATCAGCGTCCTGACCGAGCGACGCCGTTTCGGCGGAAGCCTCGAGGACCTGGCTGCGGTCCGTGCAGCCGTTGACATTCCCGTACTGCGCAAGGATTTCACGGTCTCCTCCTACCAGCTCTGGGAGGCACGCGCCTATGGCGCCGACGTCGTGCTGCTGATCGTCGCTGCGCTCGACCAACCCACGCTCGTCGGTCTGCATGAGCGCGCGGAGTCCCTCGGGATGACCGTGCTGGTCGAGGTGCACGAAGAGGCCGAGATCCAGCGGGCGGTCGATGCTGGCGCGCGCATCATCGGCGTCAACGCCCGCAACCTCAAGACCTTGGAGGTCGACCGCGGGACCTTTGAGCGACTGGCCAAGCACATCCCGGCCGGGATCATCAAGGTCGCCGAGTCGGGGGTTCGCGGGCCGCATGACGTGCTCGACTATGCCCGTGCGGGCGCGGGCGCTGTACTGGTGGGCGAGAGCCTGGTGATCGGTGGGCGCCCGCGTGAAGCCGTGGCCGATCTCATCGCTGCAGGCGCTCATCCAGCGCTGCGACAACAGGGAGTCTGATGACCGACCATCCCAGCTCGACCGGTGGGGGCACGCGGCCGGGCCGTTTCGGCTCGTATGGCGGCCGGTACGTCCCCGAGGCCCTTGTGGCTGCCCTTGAGCAGCTTGACGAGGCACGGCTCAAGGCCAACATCGACCCGGCGTTCCAGGGAGAGCTCGAGCGTCTGCACCGGACCTATACCGGCCGGCCCAGCATCATTACCGAGGTCCCGAAGTTCGCCCAGCACGCAGGGGGGGCACGCATCCTGCTCAAGCGCGAGGACCTCAACCACACGGGCTCGCACAAGCTCAACAATGTTCTGGGCCAGGCGCTGCTGACCAAGCGCATGGGCAAGACGCGCATCATCGCCGAGACAGGGGCCGGTCAGCACGGCGTGGCGAGTGCAACGGCGGCGGCCCTGATGGGGCTTGAGTGCGTCGTCTACATGGGTACCAAGGACACGCAGCGTCAGGCGCTGAACGTCGCCCGGATGAGGCTTCTCGGCGCTGAGGTCATCCCGGTGAGCCATGGCAGCGCAACCCTGAAGGACGCGATCAATGAAGCGATGCGCGACTGGGTCACCAACGTCGAGACCACCCACTACGTGATCGGCACCGTCACCGGCCCGCACCCTTTCCCCGAGATGGTGCGTGACTTCCAACGGATCATCGGAGTCGAGGCACGGGCCCAGGTGCTCGACCTGGTCGGTCGTCTGCCCGACGTCGTGTGCGCGTGCGTCGGTGGTGGTTCCAACGCGATGGGAATCTTCCACCGTTTCATCGACGATGAGTCCGTGCGCCTGATCGGCCTCGAGGCTGGGGGAGAGGGTGTTGACACGGACAAGCACGCGGCCCGTTTCAGCACCGGGCTGCCGGGCGTCCTGCACGGCGCCTTCACCTACGTTCTTCAGGACGAGGACGGACAGACCCTCGAGTCCCATTCCGTCTCGGCCGGGCTGGACTACCCGAGCGTTGGGCCCGAGCACTCGTTCCTGCGGGACACCGGCCGGGCCGAGTATCGCCCGATCACCGACACCCAGGCCATGGATGCCTTCGCGTTGCTGTGCAAGACGGAGGGGATCATCCCCGCGATCGAGAGTGCCCACGCGCTTGCCGGCGCCCTCGAGATCGGCCGCGAGATCGGCCCCGAAGGCGTCATCCTGGTCAACCTGTCGGGGCGCGGTGACAAGGACGTCGACACCGCAGCCCGCTGGTTCGGGGTGCTCGAAGACGGACTGCATCCAGACGGACTGCATCCAGACGGGCTGGAGCAGCAGTGAACGGCGTCGGAGCGGTCCTGGCCAAGACGAAGTCGGAGGGCAGGGCCGCCCTCGTGGGCTACCTGCCGGTGGGCTTCCCTGACGTCCAGGGATCCATCGACGCGATGGTCGCCATGGTGCAGGCGGGTGTGGACATCGTCGAGGTGGGCGTGCCCTATACCGACCCGCTGATGGACGGTCCCGTCATCCAGCATGCCGCCGACGTCGCGCTCAAGGGCGGAACCCGGCTCAAGGACGTCTTCGCAGCGGTGCGGGCAGTTGCCGATGCCGGTGCCCCTGCTCTGGTCATGACCTACTGGAATCCCGTTCTCCGCTATGGCGTTGATCGGTTTGCCGATGACCTGGCCAAGGCTGGCGGTGCCGGCCTGATCACTCCCGACCTCATCCCGGACGAAGGCGCCGAGTGGATCGCGGCTGCCGAGCGTAACGACCTCGACCGCGTGTTCCTGGTTGCGCCCAGCTCGACCCCCGAGCGACTGCGGAGCACCACGTTGGCGTGCCGCGGCTTCGTCTACGCGGCGTCGACCATGGGGGTCACCGGCGCGCGGACGACGGTCGGCGACGCTGCCGAGGTTCTGGTCACCCGGACACGCCTCATGACGGACACGCCGATCTGCGTCGGGCTCGGTGTCTCCACCGGTGCCCAGGCCGGGCAGGTTGCGGCCTTCGCCGACGGCGTGATCGTCGGCTCGGCTCTGGTGAGATGTCTCACCGATGCCGCGTCGCGTGAGGACGGGCTCGCCGCGATCCGAAAGCTGTCGGCCGAGCTGGCTGCCGGCGTCCGAGCGGGAAGGTGAGCTCGTGAACCTACAGGGGGGCGGGCGACGTGCGGACTTCATCGGCCTGCTGGCTCGACTGATCCTCGGGGTCGTCCTCATCTGGGCCGGCGCAGCCAAGGTGACCTCGCCGGCGGTCTCGGCCAGGGCGGTACGTGCCTTCCAGATCCTTCCGTACGACTTCGCCGGTTACGTCGGCTATGCCCTGCCCATTGTCGAGGTCTTGATCGGACTGCTTCTGGTCGTGGGCCTCTTCACGCGGGCGTCCGCCGTGGTGGGCGGTCTGATGATGGTGGCCTTCATCATCGGCATTGGCTCGGCGTGGGCCCGCGGGCTGAGCATTGACTGCGGCTGTTTCGGCGGCGGGGGAACCATCGCTGCCTCTCAGACGCAGTACCCATGGGAGATACTGCGCGATGTAGGAGTCGCAGCCTGTGCCGGCTGGCTCGTCGTTCGTCCTCGCACTCCATTCAGCCTTGACCAACGTTTGTTCGGATAGAGAAGAGAGATCAGCCACATGCGCCCAGACGCCTCCAAGAAGATCGCCGCAGCCGCGCCCAAGAAGGGCCCCAACCCGGTCATCATCGGTGCGGTCATTGCTGCCGTCGTGATCATTGCGGTGGTGGTCGCCATCGTGATGGGAACAAGCGGCAAGTCGGACGGAACCGCAGCCTCGGCGCAGCCCTCGGGGGCGGTCGCAACCGACGCTGGTGGCATCTTGGCCAATGCTGTGCCAGCGAAGAGCAACGCGCCCACGCTGGACCTGTACGAGGACTTCCAGTGCCCCGTCTGCGGACAGTTCGAGAAGGCGATGGGACCCACCGTCACCACGATGGTCGAGGCTGGCGACGTCAAGCTGATCGTGCACACGCTGTCGTTCCTGGACGACAACCTGAAGAACGGCTTCTCGAAGAAGACCGCCAATGCCGTCGCGTGCGCAGCNNCCCGCGCTGACGACCTGGCAGAAGTGCAACTCCTCGGACCAGCATGCCCAGTACGTCCTGGACACGCAGACGGCCGCCGAGAAGGCGGGAGTGAACAGCACCCCCACCCTCCTGCTCGACGGCAAGGACATCACCAAGACCCTGACGACGCCGGAGTCTCTGATTTCCCAGGTCAAGCTCGCCACCAAGTGATCACGTCCATCCCCAGCCCGGACCAGGCGGTCTGGTTCATCGGCTGGTTCCCGATCCGCGCCTACGCGATGTGCATCCTCGCCGGCATCATCATGGCCGTCTGGATCACCCAGAGGCGGCTCGCCGACCGCGGCGGCAAGCCGGGTCAGGCGCTGGATGTGGCGGTGTGGGTCGTCCCGATCGGAATCGTGGGCGGTCGGCTGTACCACGTGATCTCCAGCCCACAGGCCTACTTCGGCGAGGGGGGCCATCCTCTCAACGCGTTCAAGATCTGGGAGGGTGGCCTCGGTATCTGGGGTGCCGTGGCGCTTGGTGCCCTGGGTGCGTGGATCGGCTGTCGTCGCAACGGGGTTCGCTTCCTGGACTATGCCGACGCGGCGGCCCCCGGGATAATTCTCGCTCAGGCGATCGGGCGCTGGGGCAACTACTTCAACAACGAGCTGTATGGCGCCAAGACCGATGCGCCGTGGGGCGTCGAGATCCATTGTTGGGACCAGGGCGCCGGGGCCGCGGTCACCTGTCCGGACAGCACCACGAACATCCTCGGCACGTTCCAGCCGACGTTCCTCTTCGAATCCCTCTGGTGTCTGCTGGTCGCCCTGGTCCTGGTGCTCGCGGACCGTCGGTTCACCCTTGCCAAAGGCCAGATCTTCGCCCTCTACGTGATCTTGTACACCTTCGGCCGCGGCTTCATCGAGATGTTGCGCACGGACGCGGCAAACCACCTCCTAGGGCTCCGGCTCAACGTCTGGACGTCGATGATCGTCTTCGCCGGCGCGGCGTTCGCGTACTGGCGCTTGGGCATGAGAGACACGCGCGAGATGCATCCTTCTCAGCATCCGGACTGAGGCCTCGCGCCTGTGAGGATTGCGAGCTTTCAGGTATTCTGCGATCACCTCGCTGGCCAACGCCGTCCAATGCAGGTTCCCGGGGTTCTTCTCGAGACGTCTAGGACGGTGTCAGATCGTGGTCTCTTCGCTTTTCTCTGCTCAGCCTGCGAACCAGGGGCTGTACAACTCCGAGTTCGAGCACGATGCGTGCGGTGTCGCGTTCATTGCGACCATGCGCGGCATCGCAGGGCACGACATCATCGACCACGCCATGACGGCACTGCGCAACCTCGAGCACCGTGGGGCGACCGGCGCAGACCCGATGGTGGGCGACGGGGCAGGCATTCTCACCCAGATCCCCGATGACTTTCTGCGTGAGGTGGTGGACTTCGAGCTGCCCTCGCGGGGCGCCTACGCGGCAGGCATCGCCTTCCTTCCCACCAATGCCCACGAGCGCGTTGGCGTCGAGGCAACCATCGCCGCCATAGCTGCCGAGGAGGGGCTGAATGTCGTCGGGTGGCGCGATGTGCCGATCGTCGCCGACCTCGTCGGTGACTCGGCCCGTGCCTGTATGCCGTTCTTCCGCCAGCTCTTCGTCACGGCGTCGGCTGGTCGCGTCGTGGGTCTGGGCCTTGAGCGGCTGGCCTACTGCCTTCGCAAGCGCGCCGAGCACGAAACCGACGTCTACTTCCCGTCGCTGTCGGCTCGCACCATGGTCTACAAGGGCATGCTCACCACCGGACAGCTTGAGCTCTTCTTCCCGGACCTGTCCGACCGCCGGTTCGCCACCGAGCTGGCGCTGGTCCACTCGCGCTTCTCGACGAACACTTTTCCCTCCTGGCCCCTGGCCCACCCCTACCGGGTGATCGCCCACAACGGCGAGATCAACACCGTCAAGGGCAACCGCAACTGGATGCGGGCGCGCGAGAGCCAGCTCGCCAGCGAGGTGATCCCGGGTGACCTCAAGCGACTCTTCCCGATCTGCAGCAACGGCGCCTCCGACTCCGCGTCGTTCGACGAGGTCCTGGAGATGCTGCATCTTGGCGGTCGGTCGCTGCCGCACGCAGTGCTGATGATGATTCCTGAGGCGTGGGAGAACCATCAGGAGATGGACCCCGCGCGCAAGGCGTTCTATGAGTT
This sequence comes from Micrococcales bacterium, assembly GCA_003132125.1. GTDB lineage: Bacteria > Actinomycetota > Actinomycetes > Actinomycetales > Dermatophilaceae > UBA4719. The sequence continues at coordinate 8,886 of PKWT01000164.1, forward strand.
CCACGCCAGCTTCATGGAGCCGTGGGATGGTCCGGCCTGTGTCACGTTCACCGACGGCACCCTCATCGGGGCGGTCCTGGACCGCAACGGTCTGCGCCCGGGACGCTACTGGGTCACCGACGACGGCCTCGTCATCCTGGCCTCCGAGACCGGCGTCCTCGAGCTTGAGCCCGGCCGTGTTGTTCGCAAGGGCCGGTTGCAGCCTGGGCGCATGTTCCTCGTTGACACCGAACATGGCCGCATCGTCAGCGACGACGAGGTCAAGTCCGCGCTGGCCGCCGAGAACCCTTATGAGGACTGGCTGCACGCCGGTCTGATCAAGCTGGAGGATCTGCCCGAGCGAGAGCACATCCTGTACACCGCGGCATCGGTCGCGCGCCGGCAGCAGATGTTCGGCTACACGCAGGAAGAACTGCGGATCCTATTGTCTCCCATGGCAAAGACCGGGGGAGAGGCATTGGGGTCGATGGGCACCGATAGCCCCATCGCTGTGCTGTCCAAACGTCCTCGGCTGATCTTCGACTACTTCACCCAGCTCTTTGCCCAGGTGACGAACCCGCCTCTCGATGCCATCCGTGAGGAGCTTGTCACCTCTCTCGGAACCGTGATCGGTCCCGAGGGCAATGCACTGTCCGTCGGGCCGGCCTACGCCCGACAGCTCGCTCTGACGTTCCCCGTCCTCGACAATGACGAGCTGGCCAAGATCGTCCACATCAATGCGGACGGCGATCTGCCCGGCTATGCCACGTACGTCGTCAAGGGCCTGTATGACGTGTCCGGCGGGGCAATCGCGATGAAGGCCCGCCTTGAGGAGATCTTCGGTGAGGTGTCGGCGGCCATCGCCGAGGGGGCACGCTTCGTCGTGCTCTCCGATCGCGACTCCGGACGTGACCTCGCGCCGATCCCATCGCTCCTGCTCACCTCCGCGGTGCACCACCATCTGATCCGGGAGAAGACCCGCACGATGGTCGGGCTGCTCGTCGAGGCCGGCGACGTCCGCGAGGTGCACCATGTGGCGCTCCTGATCGGCTTCGGCGCCGCAGCCGTCAACCCTTACCTGGCGATGGAGTCGGTGGAGGACCTGATTCGTTCCGGTGCCATCACCGGGGTCAACGCCGAACAGGCCGTCAAGAACCTCATCAAGGCGCTCGGCAAGGGTGTGCTCAAGGTGATGTCCAAGATGGGCATCTCCACCGTGGCGTCATATCGCGGCGCGCAGGTGTTCGAAGCCATCGGGCTCTCACACGATCTCATCGACTCCTACTTCGTCGGGACGACCTCACAGCTCGGCGGTGTCGGGCTCGACGTCATCGCCGAGGAGGTGGCCGCGCGTCATGCGACGGCATACCCGTTGGACGCCGTGCACCTGCCGCACCGCAAGCTGGACGTGGGCGGGGAGTACCAATGGCGCCGTGAGGGCGAGCCCCACCTGTTCGACCCAGAGACCGTATTCCGTCTGCAGCACTCCACCCGGGCTCACCGGTACGACGTTTTCAAGCAGTACACCGCGAGGGTCGATGAGCAGTCCGAGCGACTGATGACGTTGCGCGGGCTGTTCGAGTTTGCTGGGAGTCGCCCGCCGGTGCCCATCGACGAGGTCGAGCCGGTCGCCGCGATCGTGGCGCGCTTCAGCACCGGGGCGATGAGCTACGGGTCCATCAGCCAGGAGGCTCACGAGACGATGGCCGTGGCGATGAACCGCCTTGGCGCCCGGTCGAACACGGGTGAGGGCGGAGAGGACGAGGACCGTCTGCTTGACCCGGTGCGGCGCTCGGCCATCAAACAGGTTGCCTCTGGCCGCTTCGGTGTCACCTCGTTGTATCTCACCCAGGCCGACGACATCCAGATCAAGATGGCCCAGGGCGCCAAGCCCGGTGAAGGCGGCCAGCTGCCCGGTCACAAGGTCTATCCATGGGTGGCCAAGACCCGTCACTCAACCCCGGGCGTGGGACTGATCTCGCCGCCCCCGCATCACGACATCTACTCGATCGAGGATCTGGCCCAGCTGATCCACGACCTCAAGAACGCCAATCCCTCGGCGCGCATCCACGTCAAGCTGGTGGCCGAGGTCGGTGTGGGCACGGTCGCGGCCGGCGTCAGCAAAGCGCACGCCGACGTGGTGCTCATCTCAGGGCATGACGGTGGCACTGGTGCGTCGCCGCTCACGTCGCTCAAGCATGCTGGTGCGCCGTGGGAGCTGGGACTAGCCGAGACACAGCAGACGTTGGTGCTCAACGGTTTGCGTGACCGGATCGTGGTCCAGGTCGACGGCCAGCTCAAGACCGGCAGGGACGTCGTGATCGCGGCGCTGCTCGGCGCCGAGGAGTTCGGTTTTGCCACCGCTCCGCTCGTGGTCAGTGGCTGCGTCATGATGCGCGTGTGTCACCTCGACACCTGCCCCGTGGGTATCGCGACCCAGAATCCCGAGCTGCGGTCACGCTTCTCGGGCAAGCCCGAGTTCGTCGAGACGTTCTTCGAATACATCGCCGAAGAGGTCCGGGAGCATCTGGCTGCCCTCGGCCTGCGTTCCATCGAGGAGGCGATCGGTGAGGCGTCGATGCTTGACACCGTGGCCGCGGTCCAGCACTGGAAGGCCAGTGGCCTCGACCTCAGGCCGATCCTTACCGAGATTCAGTCGGCGGACGGCTCGCCACGTCGACACACCATCGACCAGGACCATGGCCTGGAAAAGGCTCTCGACCACACGCTGATCGAGATGAGCCGGGACGCGTTGCGGGACAAGACTCCTGTGCGCATCGAGCTCCCCATCCGCAACGTCAACCGGACCGTCGGAACCATGCTGGGGCACGAGGTGACCAAGGCATACCCGCACGGTCTGCCCGACAACACGATCGACATCTCCTTGTTTGGCTCGGCCGGTCAGTCGCTGGGCGCCTTCCTTCCCGCTGGCATCACCTTGCGGCTCTATGGCGACGCCAATGACTATGTGGGCAAGGGAATCTCCGGGGGCAGGGTGGTGGTTCGACCGGACCGCTCAGCATCGTTGCCGGCGGAGCACAACGTCATCGCCGGCAACGTGATCGCCTACGGAGCCACGAGCGGCGAGGTCTTCCTGCGTGGTCAGGTGGGCGAGCGATTCTGTGTGCGCAACTCCGGCGCCACCGCGGTGGTCGAGGGACTGGGCGACCACGGATGCGAATACATGACGGGTGGCACTGTCCTGGTCCTCGGGCCGACCGGTCGCAACTTCGCCGCCGGTATGTCAGGCGGAGTGGCCTATGTGCTGGATCTGCGCGAGGACCGTGTCAATCACGACCTCGTCGATCTGATGCCGCTGCGCGACGACGACGTCGATGTCGTCCACGAGCTCTTGATCCAACATCGGGAGTGGACTGAGTCCGCCGTCGCCGGAAGGCTGCTCGCCGGCTGGGACGACGACAAGAGCCGTTTCACACTCGTCCTGCCTCGCGACTACCAGCGGGTTCTGGACGTTCGCGCAACCGCGGAGTCCGAAGGGCTCGACCTCAACGGCCCCCAGGTATGGGAACGGATAATGGAGGCTTCCCGTGGCTGATCCCCAGGGATTTCTGTCGACTCGCGCGCGCGAGCTCCCCAAACGTCGTCCCGTGCCCATCCGGCTCATGGACTGGCGCGAGATCTACGAACAGCAAGAGGTCGGCCAGCTGCAGAGGCAGGCCGGGCGCTGCATGGACTGCGGCATACCGTTCTGCCACAACGGTTGTCCACTCGGCAACCTGATCCCCGAGTGGAACGACCTGGCCTGGAAGGGTGACTGGCGCGAGGCCATCGAGAGGCTGCATGCCACCAACAACTTCCCGGAGTTCACCGGTCGGCTGTGTCCTGCTCCTTGCGAGACCGCCTGTGTGCTCGGCATCAACCAGCCGGCCGTGACCATCAAGCAGATCGAGGTCACCACGGTCGACCGGGCCTTCGGTGCCGGAGCGGTCACGCCTCAAGGTCCGGATCGACTGACCGGCAAGACCGTTGCGGTCGTCGGGTCGGGGCCGGCAGGGTTGGCTGTCGCCCAGCAGCTGACCAGGGCCGGGCACACGGTTGCCGTCTTCGAGCGCGCCGACAAGGCGGGTGGCCTGCTGCGCTACGGCATCCCGGAGTTCAAGCTGGAGAAGGCCGTTCTGGACCGTCGTCTGGCGCAGATGGAAGCCGAGGGCACGCGCTTTCGGACCGGTGTCGACGTCGGTGGCGACCTGACCGGAAAACAGCTGCGCGACCGCTATGACGCCGTCGTGCTGGCGATCGGAGCCACGGTCCCGCGGGACCTGCCCGTCCCTGGACGTGAGCTGGACGGCGTCATCCAGGCGATGGAGTTCCTTCCCCCCGCGAACCGGGTCGCACTCGGCGAACGGGTCGAGAACCAGGTCGTCGCCACCGGCAAGGACGTCATCGTCATCGGCGGTGGTGACACCGGAGCGGACTGCCTCGGCACGGCTCTTCGCCAAGGCGCCCGATCGGTGACGTCGCTGGAGATCATGCCTCGCCCGGGCGAGGATCGGCCCGCGAACCAGCCGTGGCCGACATACCCCACAATCTTCCGTGTTGCGGGGGCACACGAAGAGGGTGGGGAACGGGTCTACTCGGTGAGCACCAAACAGATCCTGGGCGACGATCTCGGCAAGGTTCGGGCCCTGCGTCTGGTCGAGGTCGAGCTGGGCGACCGGGGCTTCGTCGAGGTCGAGGGCACCGAGCGGGAGATCCCGGCTCAGCTCGTCCTGCTCGCCATGGGCTTCCTCGGACCGCAGACCGGTGGTGTGGTCGCGCAGCTCGGCGTCGAGCTGGACGAACGATCGAACATCAAGCGGGACAAGGCTTTCATGTCTTCGGTGCCAGGTGTCTTCGTCGCCGGGGACGCCGGTCGGGGTCAGTCCCTGATCGTCTGGGCCATCGCCGAAGGCCGTTCAGCCGCAGCCGGCGTGGACGCTTATCTCACGACGGGGACCTCCGCACTTCCCCGCCCGGTCAACCCCACGGACCGACCACTGGCGGTGTGACGCCAGCTCTTCTGGCCTGGCTGGGGTCACGCCCAGCCGCGGTTAGAATTGACCACATGCGCCGCGCGAAGATCGTCTGCACCCTTGGCCCTGCAACATCCTCACCGGAGCGACTGCGGCAGTTGGTGGCTGCAGGCATGGACGTCGCCCGGCTCAACCTCTCGCACGGCAACTATGCCGACCATGAAGCGGTCTACGCCGAAGTGCGCGCCGCCAGCAACGAGTCCGGCAGGGCTGTTGGCGTGCTGGTCGACCTGCAGGGCCCCAAGATCCGCACCGGCCGGTTCGCCGATGGTCCGGTCACGTTGGTCAACGGCGAACGCTTCACCATCACCGTCGATGACATCCTTGGTGACGGTGACCGCGTATCGACGACCTACAAGGGGTTGCCTGGTGACGTGAAACCGGGGGACCGGTTGCTGATCGATGACGGCAAGGTGGCGCTGCGGGCTATCGAGGTCACCGACACCGACATCGTCACGGTGGTGGTCGAGGGCGGCGTTGTGTCCAACAACAAGGGCATCAACCTGCCTGGCGTGGCAGTCAGCGTGCCGGCCATGTCCGAGAAGGACGAAGCGGACCTGCGCTGGGCCTTGCGGCTACGGGCGGACATGGTGGCCCTGTCGTTCGTGCGCGACGCCAAAGACATCACACGCGTCCACGAGATCATGGACGAAGAGGGCGTCCGCCTGCCCGTGATCGCCAAGATCGAGAAGCCGCAGGCGGTGGCGAACCTCGAGGAGATCATCATCGCGTTCGACGGCGTGATGGTCGCTCGTGGTGATCTCGGCGTCGAGCTTCCGTTCGAGGAGGTCCCGCTGGTTCAGAAGCGTGCGATCGAGATGTGCCGACGCAAGGCCAAGCCCGTGATCGTGGCCACCCAGGTGCTCGAGTCGATGATCGAGAACTCCCGACCGACCCGCGCCGAGGCCAGCGACTGCGCCAACGCCGTGCTGGACGGCGCCGACGCCATCATGTTGTCCGGTGAGACCAGTGTCGGCAAGTGGCCGATCGAAGCCGTGGCAGCCATGGCCCGGATCATCGAGAGCGTTGAGGAACACGGCCTCGAGCGTGTCCCTCCGCTGGGCACTCGTCCGCACACCGTCGGCGGAGCTGTCACGGCGGCGGCAGCTGACATTGGTGAGCTCCTGGGGGCCAAGTATCTCGTGACGTTCACGCAGTCCGGGGACTCTGCCAAACGGCTGTCCAGGATCCGCTCCAAGCTGCCGATGCTGGCGTTCACGCCGTTGCAGACGACCCGCTCGCAGCTGGCGCTCACGTGGGGCATCGAGACCTATCTCGTGCCCAAGACGCAGCACACCGACCAGATGGCCATGCAGGTGGACGAGTCGCTGCTCGAGAATGGCCTTTGTGTCGAGGGCGACACGGTGGTGATCGTCGCCGGCTCACCTCCTGGCATCAAGGGCACGACCAACGCCCTGCGCGTTCACCGCATCGGAGACTCCAGGAACCGGGTAGCGCCGACCTTCCCCGATCTCGACTGAGCGGCGCGAGCGCCGCACGTCTGTCGACCCTGGTCACGCTGGCCGGGGCGGCGGCTCGGTGAGCCGAAGGGCCAGGGTGGGGCAGGCCTTGACCGCGGTCTTCGCCAACGTGAGGACGTCGCTCTTCACCGGCTCGTGGACGATCGGATAGCCCCACTCGTCGAGGCTGATCACCTCGGGCAGGAGCTCGGCGCAGACGCCGTGTGCCTTGCACGCCGGCCAGTCGACCCGCAGCAGGTGCTCACTCATGCGAACACCTCGCGCCGGTTGCCGCGACAGATGCCCAGAGCGTGTGAGTCGACCTCGTCCGGGAAGCGTGCCAGCATCGAGGCCACCAGGCGCGCCGTACCGTCCGGGTGGGCGCAGGCGCCGCGTCGCGTGACCAGCCCACACAGCTCTTCCACCCGACCAGCCGGACCGCCACGATGGACCAGGTCCCGCAGCGCCTCGGCCATCGCCGGCAGTCCGTTACGACACGGACCGCAACGCCCGGCGCTCTGTCCGGCCAGGTAGTCGACCAGAGCCGCCGTACGAACCAGCGGGCACCAGCCCTCGGCGAGCGGCAGGAGCACGCCAGCGCCGATCGACGCCCCGGCGGCCGCGATGTCCTTGCGAGAGACCGCCAGCCCCTTCAGCTGTGATGGTCGTAGCCAGGTCCCGTGATAGCCGCCCAGCAAGAGCGGTTGCGCCATCTCAGCACCGGACAGGACGTCCGCCAGGGGCGTGCCAAACGCGACCTCACGCACCTCTGGGTCCCAGCCGTCGCCTCGCAGGGTCAACAACGTGGTGCCCGGCTCGTCTGCCGTGCCGTGCGCCGCATAGCCCGCCGACCCCACCCTGGCCAGGTG
>PKWT01000164.1:16264-18205 GCA_003132125.1 Micrococcales bacterium
TCGTGAAGCTCCACCTTGAGGCGCTCGCCAGCCTTGGCCCGCTCGCGCAACGCCTTCTCGACGATGAGCCGCAGGGACGGGAGCTCGGAGGGCACCACGATGTGGACCTCGCGGGTGCCCAGCGCATGGGCCACTGCCGCCGCTCCATCGAGGACGACGTGCGGTGCGCACGTCATGAGCGTGGCGTCCTTGTGGCTCGCGGGCTCACCCTCCGAGGCGTTGACCACCACCACGGCCCTACGGCGGGCAGCTGCGGCCAGCTTGATGGCGAAGGGGAATCCGGCACCTCCGCGGCCGCGGAGGTCCACGTCGCGGGCCATCTCGACCAGCGCCTCGGCACGTGGCCGGGGAGCCGGCCCGAGCCGGTCGCGGTGAGACACGAGGCCGGGACCCTGTGCGATCCCGGCGAGCAGTGCCGGGCCTTCCGACACCTTGGGGATCAGCCCGACGTCGTTGCGCGCCGCGGACTGCACGGACATGGCGGCGGTCATGTGGTTACCAGTCTCGAGTGGGCGAGCAGGCCAAAGCGCGCGAGGACCGATACAGATACTGCAGCGATGCAGCTGTAGTTCAACGCCGAGCCCCAGACCGTGGCAGCGTCGGTGCCCATCTTCACGCCGTGGACAAGACCCATGCCCCATGCGGCATATGCCATGACGTGAACGGCGCGCCATGGCTTGTGTGACATCCGGTGCCGCAGCAAGCTGGTCACGGTGACGGCGAGGAGCAGGTCGAGGGCGAAGCTCCCGAACCCCAGCCACAGTGGTTTGTAGGCCCCGGTGAACGGCACGAAAGCGTTCCACCAACGGATGTCGACGAACGTGTCGACCACCGCGGTGGTGATGTGTGCGGCCAGAAAGGTGACGGCCAGCAACGAGACGTTGCGGTGCAGACCCTGGGTCAGCATCCGCGGCCAGAGCCGCGAGGTCACCCGCGCCGTGGAGAGCACGCCGAGCATGGTCGAGACGGTCAGCAGCACCAGGAGGACGAAACCGGTTCCGCGGTTGGCGAACCACAGCGCCGGGCCGTTCAAGATGTCAGCTCCGGTCATGACGTTCCCTCCGGCTGGGGCCAACGGGCGGTACGGACGATCCGGTCCTGCGTGTCGACGAGCCGGGCTGGGATGTCGCGGGCCGTGAGCCAGCCAACTGCCTTGTCGCCCATCACGATTGCCGCAGTGCTGGCGGTGTTCGCGGCTACACAGGTGGCGCCGGTGGCGCTGACTGTTCGCCACGGTCCCCGCGTCGGCTCGCCGGTGAGCGGGTCAAGCAAGTGGTGCCGTATGACGCCCCCGCGCATCCACCGTCTGGCGGCTGTGCTGGAGGTGGCCAGCCCGCCATACGGCAGGTGAACGATCTCGGGATCGCCAAGGTCATCGATGGTCTCGCTGATGGCCACTGGCCAGCCGCCGGGTCCCGCGACGGCGAGGTCACCTCCGAGACTGATGACCACCGTTGAATCAGACTCGGCCGCGATGGACTGTGCGATCAGGTCGGCAGCCCATGCCTTGGCGGTTGCGCCGAGGTCAAGCGCGCACCCGCGGGGCACCCTGACAGCTCCCGCCGGATCAAGAAGGATCTCTCTCCAGGCACCTTCCCGCGCCGGCAGGGGAATCCCGGCGGGGTCGGACGAAGCGGGGGGGATCAGCGCGATGTCGCGGTCATAGCCGACTGCCTCGAGGGAGTGGCCGAGGGTGGGGTCCACCAGGCCGTCGGTCTGGGCTGCTGCGTCCATGGCCGCGGCGATCGCCTGGACCAGCAGCGGGTCGACATTCGTCCACGATCCGGCACTGGCGTTCGCGCGGACGAGATCGGAGTCGTTCCGGAAACGGCTGCAGGTGCGGTCGACGTCGTCAAGCAGTCGAATCGCGGTCTGGCGGGCCGGCCCCAGCACCGCGTCGCGTGCGGTCGAGAGATGGACGTAGGTGCCGAGCGCCCGCCA
>PKWT01000394.1 GCA_003132125.1 Micrococcales bacterium
CCTTTTCGATCTGGACAAGCGCCGGACCGGTGTTCCCGATCGGGAAGAACAGTTCAGGGTCCTCGCCTATGCAGGTAGCGCGGTGGCGCCACGTCATCAGAATCAGGCTCCTTGAATCGAAGTCCGGGAGATCCGCGTCAGCTGAGTCAGCTCAGGCGGCGCATCAGTCGGCGACACAGGTCGTGCACGTCGACGTCAAAGTCGACGCCAAGGTCAACGCCAAGGTCAACGCCAAAGTCAACGTCCAAAGTCACGAGAACTGCGCTCACTGGCAGAGCAAATCAGATGCCAGGGGCTGTCGCCCTGTTGCGCGCCGAGTGCATCTGCCACATCGATGCCCGGACCCGAAAGGCTCGCATCTTCAAACCCCGGCCCATCCCGTTACGGGCATCCGTCGCGAGGGTCTCGATCGCCACCCGGCGACGGAAGGCTGGACAGGCGTCACGGGCCTGATAGCCCGCCGACTCTGCCCGGCAATCGCAACCTGCTCCCAGCACGCGCCGGGCAGCCAGCCCGGCCGTGGCCCAGCGGTTTCGTGTTTCAAACGGCGGACGGGTTGGGGTCATACCCCGCCCCCATCTGGGCGCACTCAGCTGGCCGCAATGTCTGTGCGTTCTTGTCCAGCGCCATCCGCCACTGGACACCGATGGACTCCGATTCGCACCATTGTCACAGGCGCAACTATGTGTCAGGACTGCACCAGAAGTGGTCCATCAGCGTCTCGGCCATGTCGAGCCTCCCCCGCTGAGCCGTAGCTCAGCCCGTTGGGCCAGCTTCACCGCCTTTCAGACAGTCCCACGGGTCCCGTTGCGTCCAGTCCCGTGACCCTCAGCCGTAGGCCATGCGCGCCTTACGGCGGGAGCTGACGTGGTCAAGCGGGCGGTTGATGGGGTCGGCCGTGGCGGTCCGGTGGCCGGGGTGGGGTCTGCGACGGGACGGGGGCCGGGCCTGCGACCGGGCGGGCAGTGAGCAGGAACTGTCCCGCGGCGGCTCGCAGTCGCGTGCCGCGCCGCCAGACGGCGTTCAGCGACCTGCTCAGGTCGACGTCACTGAGTGGGACTTCGACCAACCGGCCGTCACGCAGCTCGTTGGCGACCGCGAGCTCACTGATCACCGCGGGAAGGCTGCCCGAGCTGACCAAGACCTTGACCGCGGCGTTGGAGTCGAGCTCGACGGCGGGCGGCGCCATTGCCTGACCGACTGCCCCGCGCAGCGTGTCGCGGGTACCGGAGCCGTCCTCGCGGGAGGCCAGCTGCATCGCGGCAAGCTCGTCGCAGGAAACCGGTCCGCGTCGACGCGCCAGCGCATGGTCGGGTGAAACGACGAGCACGAGGCGGTCGGTGGCGACCTGGCGGCAGTGCAGGTCCGTGGGGACGGTCGGCGTCTCGACGAAGCCGAGCTCGATCTCGCGGGCGCGCAGCGCCGCGATCACGCCTTGGGAGTTGGCCACGCGGAGTTGGACGTGCGGCTTCCCTCCTCGCCGGTAGAACTCTCCGAGCCAGGACGGAGCCAGGTACTCGGCGATCGTCTGGCTGGCGCCGATGCTCAGCTGTTCGGCTGTCCGTGCTGACAGTGCTTGGCTGCCGTTCACCAAGGCGTCGGTGGCGTCGACGACGGCGCGACACCATCCGGTGACCACGCGCCCGTGGTCGGTGAGCGTGGCACCGCGGGTGCGCCGATCCAGGAGCTCGAGATCTAGCTGGCGCTCCAAGACCTGGATGCGCTTGCTCGCCGACGGCTGGCTGATCTGCTCGGCTCGTGCCGCGGCCGAGATGCTGCCGAGATCCGCGACGAGAGTGAGCACCCGTAGTGCCTCGAGGTCCAGGCTCGGCCGATGGGCCGTAACCATCCGCGCCCCTCTCGATGTCGGGTAGCGCGGCCTCGCGCCTGACCTCGTATCCATGACTTCCCTGCACGGGTATAGCCGTTTGCTATGACTCTATCGCGCTTTGGCGGCTACCGATCCGGGACGACGAAGACGAGAGTGCCCTGGTGAGCCGCAACCAAGAAGTCCAGAAGTCGTCGTCGGTCATCGAATCGGATGACGTTGCCACCGTCGGGCACGCCTCTCCCCGCGACCGATGGGCGCTTGCGGCGTCGATCCTGCCCGGGCTCTCGCTTGCCGGCGCCGTCGCCGTGGTGGCGACCGTTGTCGGGCGGCTGTTCCCGATCGTCGGTGGTCCGGTCACCGGGATCGTCATCGGGGTCACGCTCGCCACGCTGATCACACCCGGTCCCCGGCTACGCCCAGGAATCGCCGTCGCCAGCAGGACGATCCTGCAGGCCTCGGTTGTGGTGCTCGGGTCCCAGCTGTCGCTGATGCAGATCGTCAAAGTAGGCCTCGGATCGCTGCCCGTGATGCTCGGGACCCTGACTGCCGCCCTCGTGGCCGCCTACTGGATCGGACGCTGGCTGGGCGTCACCGGAAACCTCCGCACACTGATCGGAGTCGGGACCGGGATCTGCGGTGCGTCAGCCATTGCCGCCGTCGCGCCGGTCATCGGCGCGGTCGGGGTCGATATCGCTTACGCGGTGTCGACGATCTTCGTGTTCAATGTCTCGGCAGTCCTGGTGTTCCCGATCATCGGTCACTTCCTCGGCATGAGCCAGCACGCCTTCGGCCTGTTCGCGGGGACGGCCGTCAACGACATGTCGTCGGTCGTCGCCGCGTCCACCACCTACGGCCACCAAGCCGCCAACTACGCAATCGTCGTCAAGCTCACGAGGACCCTGCTGATTATCCCGATCAGCCTCGGGCTGGCTGCGATGGCAGCCCGGCATGAGCGCCGGGCCGCTTCGACGGCCCTTACCGGGCAGGGCGACGGAGGCGGTGCCGAGGCTTTCGCAGCCCGCCGCCCGCGGGTTCGGATCGGACGACTCGTGCCCCGGTTCCTCATCGGGTTCCTGATCGTCGCCGCCGCGAACACCCTCGGCCTCATCCCGAGTGCTCTGCACCCCGCGCTGAGCCAGGGGTCGGTGTTCCTCATCACGGTAGCGTTGTCTGCCATCGGGCTATCGACCGATCTTGCCGGGCTGCGTCGCGCCGGTCATCGCCCACTGGTCCTCGGCGCGTCGCTCTGGGTCGTCGTCTCCCTCACCAGTCTGGGGCTCCAACACCTGACCGGGACGCTCTGAGTGGCACATCAAGGGTTTCGTGAGGTCGACCTAGCCAGATCATGGTGATCGAGGAAAACATCCGGTGCTCGATCTGCGCGGCGATCAGAGACCAGCCCTCGGCCGCCGAGCCCTATGTCGTCGAAAGCGGAACGGGCTACAGAGCGATTCGGAGCCCCGACGCCAACCACAGTGCCGCCAGGTCTTCTGCCACCGAGCAGTAGTGTCAGTGGCTATCCGACGTGTCACAAGCCGATCGGCGACCGGTCACCGTTCGTCAAGCGCGAGTCGGTGTTACGCGAGGCGGTTGACCTGCTGGCGGTGTTGAGAAGCCTTCGAGTTGCCGCCAGCCCCCACGGCGATAGGCAGGTGTGGCGGTCGCGAGAATCAGTAGCGCCGCTGTTGCGCTGGAGATCATGACCAGGCACATGGCGCGTGCGTCGCCGCCGAGTACGCCGACGAGCGGGCTGACGGCCCCCGCAACGCCGGCTTGCATCGCGCCGATGAAGGCCGCCGCTGTGCCTGCAGGCGCAAACAAACAGCGGCGCCACCCCGATCACGAGCATGAGCCGGGACAGCAGCCGCGACGCATCGGATCCGGTGAAACGGTCCCGGATCACGGCGATCGCCACCACCGTGGCCGCAGCGTTGAAGAACCCCTGTACGACGCGAAGCGCGATGAGGGTCCCGATACCGGGCGCCAGCGCGCA
>PKWT01000448.1 GCA_003132125.1 Micrococcales bacterium
GCACGCCGACGCGACGGGCACCCGCTGGCGCGCGCGCCGCCTCGCCGCGGCGCCGCCTCCGCCGTCGAGGTGGGGCGTGACACTGACCGGCGGCTACCTGGCGGCAATGACCGCAGCGATCGCCCTGATCGGAACGCCCTACGCAACCCTCGCCCTGACAGGAACGTGTTGACCATGACCGGAGTTGTCCTGCACCTCACCGAAGCCTCCGTGGACAAGCACCGCGCCGTACTTCGCAACGCACTGAACCTGGTGCCCGAGGTCGAGCCCGGCACCCCAATCGAGCTGGTGGTACACGGCGAGGCGATCTCCCTGGCGCTGCCAGGCCAGGCGACGGCGGACGCCCTCGCCGAGGCCTTGGACGCCGGGATCATCCTGGTGGTGTGCCGCAACTCCATGCGGTCGCAGAACCTGACGGATGCGGACCTCGTCCATGGCGCCGTTTCCGCCCCGTCCGGGGTCGGACACCTCGTCGCCAGGCAGAGACAGGGCTGGGCGTACCTGCGCCCGTAGGACCGCAACGCGTCAAATCACGTGTTGCCCGGTACTACCTTGGCCGGTTGATCCGCCACGCCAGCGCTCAGCGGTCGGCGGGCTCTGTGTCGGGACGGGATGCGCGCAGCCTGAGCACGAGCACGGCCAGCGTGACCAGGGCGATCAGGGCGAGCACGATCAGGTCGCTGCTCGCACCGATCCGGGCGACGGTGTCCTGCAGGCGGGCCTCGGTGTCGACGCTGAGGAAGCCGCCCCCGGTGAGCGCCCCCCCGCGGTCGACGACGAACAGGACGCCGACCGCTGCGACCAGGACCCCGCCGATCAGCGAGGTCGAGTGCAGCGTGAGCCTGCCGAGCTGCACCGGGCGCCCGCGCAGCAGCCGGCGCTCGCCCAGCCGCAGCCGTTGCCAGAGCAGGGCCAGGACGAACAGCGGCGCGGTCATCCCTGCGGCGTACATCGCCAGCAGGGAACCACCACGCAGCGGGCTGCCGCTGGTGGCCGCGACGGTCAGGACGGCGCCGAGGATCGGCCCGGTGCAAAAGCCCGTCAGGCCTGATGCGGCCCCGAGTACGACGACCGAGGCCGTCGAGGTACCGCCGGCGTGGTTGCGCAGGCGCTCGACGCCCGGGATCCGCACGCCCAGCCCGAGAGCCTGGGCGATCCCGAGCGCGACCAGGAAGCCGCCAGCCGTGGCAAACAGCACCTGGCGATGGCCGTAGACCAGCTGGCTGGCCGCACCGCTGCCCAGGCCCAGGGGAACCAGCGCCAGCGCGAGGCCGACATAGAACGCCAGGGTCCGTGAGAGCAGACGCCCCGCCGAGGGGAAGGCGTAGGCGAAGAACGAGGGCAGCAAGAACGCGCTGCAAGGGCTGGCCAGGGTGAGGACCCCGCCCAGGAAGGCGACGACGTACCCGACGGTCACGACCCCGCCTTGGCTGATGCCGCGGCCTGCTCGATCATCGAGACGAACACCTGCGTCGGCTGGGCGCCGAGCACGGGCTGGCCGTTGATCAGGAAGGCCGGTGTACCGGTGACTCCCAACGCCTCGCCCTGGGACAGCTCGGTCTGCACCTGGGCTGCACCCTTCTTCGCCTGCATGTCCGCGTCATACGCGCCCATGTCCAGCCCCGCCTTCACCGCGTAGTCGCGCAGGTGAGCGGCGTCCAGGTCACCCTTGTTCACCCGGTGCTCCGTGGCGTACACCGCATCGTGGAACGCCCAGAACTTGTCCTGCGCGGCGGCAGCGCGGCCGGCGATTGCCGCGGTCTGCGAGTCCGGTCCGAGATAGGGGAAGTCGCGCCACTCGATGCGCAGGATTCCGGTGTCCACGAACTGCTTGACCAACGTGGGCTCGGTCTCGCGGGCGAACCGGCCGCAGAAGGGGCACTGGAACTCCGACCACATCACCATAACCACGGGAGCGTCGACGCGTCCTTTGGCGTAGGGGTCGCCGGGCTTGCGCCTTGCCTCGTCGGGGGACGGCGCCTGGCTGGGGCCGGCGGACGGTGCCGCCTGGGCCTGCCCGCTCGAGGGGGCCTGGCCGCCCGACGTGTCTGCCCGCGAGCTCAGGGTCAGTGCCGCGAGCACGGCCACGAGCACGAGTACCGCGAGCGGAACCCCGATCTTGGTCAATGTGGAGCGGCTTGGTCGGCTGATGGTTGCTGGGCTTCCTGGTCGGATCTGGTTCGTCATACTATGCAGAGTAGTAGACGATGCTCGCCTTCCCCATGAGCTCGGGTTGGACCGGGTAGATCGCTACGTTCCGCCCCACGGCGTCGGACAGGAACGCCGCCGGTGAGTTCTGGCTGCGCGCCAACGCCGACAGCTGGTCCTCCACCAGGCCGAGGCCCTCTGGCGTGGGCGCCCGGAGGCCCTCGATAACCACCTTGTTCACCGACGAGGTCGCTACCGTGCGTTTGAAGTCGTCCATCTCGCGGACGAGCGCCCGCACCGCCGCATCGCGGTTGGACTGCACGCGGGTCTGCGCGTCGCGCTGGACCGTGGTGCTCGCCTCGTGCACCGCGACCCATCCGACGCCACACAACAACGCGACTGCCAGCAGCGCCGCGCCCAGAGGAACAGCAACCGGATGCCGGACCCAGGCATGGAGCGGAGAACTCACGCGAACGCCACGCGAACGTGTCATCTCGAAGCCTCACTGGTCGGTGGCGCAAACAGCACAATGCTCTCATGTGGTGTCCTCGACGACACGTCAATGACGCGTGGCGTCCCGTTCAGATATACCAAGTGCTGGAGTCCTGGGTTGCTGGAGGATTCGCCGAGAGCAGACTCAGAAGTCGGGGGCCACGCGGGGCCAGGGAGCGAGCCGCTCGAGCAGCGCAGCCACGCCGAGCAGCAGCTGCTCGCTACCATCGGGCGCAATCAGCTGCACGGCCATCGGGGTCCCGGTTTGTGGGTGGAGCCCGGCGGGAACCGAGACCGCCGGGTAACCGGCGTAGTTCCAGGGGGCGGGGTACGGCGCGTAGCGCGCGCCGGCGGCGAAGACGCGTGGCCCGGACCGTTGTCCCCATCGCGCCGCCTCGATCGGGGGCGTCGCCAGCGTGGGTGTGACCAGCAGGTCGAGATTGGCGAAGTACCCGGCCAGGTGGGTGCGGAACTCGTCCCGGTCAGCGTCCTTCACCAGGTTGTGGGCCCGAACGCGGTCGCCCAGCGCCACATAGAAGCGCACCGCCCGGTCGAGCCGTGAGCGGTCCAGGCCTTCGGCGTCGATGGAGACGCCGGCGAAGTACCTGGCCAGCACTGGCAACGTGTTCTTCGGGTACGGCGGGTCCACACGTTCGACGTGGTGGCCGGCCGCCTCCAGCATTCGCACGGTACGCACGACCGCCCTCAGGTGCTCGATGTCCGGGCGCACGCCGATGACGGGCGGCTTGGTCGAGACACCGATCCGCAGGGCCCGGTCAGGCTCGCGCACCTCGGCCAGCTCAGGATTGTCGGCCATGACCGACAGCACGAGCGCCGCGTCGGCAACCGTGGTGGCCAGGGGACCGTTCTCGGCCATGCCGTACCAGTCGTTGGGCCCCAAGTGGGCCGGTACGACCCCGCTCCCGGGCTTGATCCCGACCAGCCCGCAGCAGGCGGCCGGGATGCGGATCGATCCCAAGCCATCAGCGCCATGGGCCACCGGGACCATGCCCGCGGCGACGGCCGCGGCGGAGCCGCCCGAGGAGCCGCCCGGCGTCCGGTCGAGGTCCCACGGGTTGTGGGTGATGCCGAACGGTGAGTCCGTGGCGGCGAAAAAACACAGCTCCGGGACCCGGGTGATCCCCACGACGATCGCCCCCGCAGCCTTGAGCCGAGCCACGACCGGGTGGTCGGCGGGCTGCGGCCCGTCCGGGCTGAGAGGGGATCCGTTGCGCATCGGCTCGCCAGCGACCGGCACGGTGTCCTTGATCGCGATCGGGACGCCGGCCAGGGGCAGTTGTGCCAGGTCGACCCGCCGGGCCACCTCGGCAGCATCGACCGCGGCCTTCGCCGTGCGCACCACCTGGAAGGCGCCGAGCCGGTCGTCACGGGTGGCGATTCTGTCCAGGGCGGCGGCGACGACATCGGGGGCGGAGAGGGCGCCGCTGCGGACTCCAGCAGCGATCTCGGTTGCGGTGGCCGGCAGTGTAGGGGTCATGCACCCGAGCGTACGACCGCCAGCTCCTGCGTGAGCCGGTACGACAAGCTCGAGTCTGCGGGCCTGACGCGGCGATTCATGCGTCGCCGGTGCCACAATCGGCTCTTGCGTGATCTGTTTCCTGGCGCCCACCGAAGCTGAAAGGACCAGCAATGCCTTTCCACGGCTGGACCGATGCGGTTCTTGATTTCTACGAGGGCCTGGAGGTCGACAACTCCAGGGCCTACTGGCAGTCGCACAAGAAGGTCTACGACGAAGAGGTGCGCGGGCCGATGGAGGCCTTGCTGGCCGAGCTCTGCGACGAGTTCGGTGACGCGAAGATGTTCCGGCCCCATCGTGACATCCGGTTCAGCGCAGACAAGGGAGCTGGTGGCGCAGACCGGGGACGGCCAGCGAGTCGACACGTTGACGACGCTGCTGACCGCGATCACCGGCCGACGGTACGGCCTCCCGCAGCAGAACCATCCGTCCGACGTGCTCGCCGAGGCCTACATAGACGTACTCGAGCGACGCCTGCACCGGGCGAATGCCCGTGTCTGGCGGTACAGCGACGACTTCCGCATCGCCACCGACTCGTGGTCCGACGCGTTGGCCACCGTCGACCTGCTCGAGTGCGAGGTGCGGCGCATAGGCCTGACGCTCAACGACTCCAAGACCGTCATCCGCCGCGGGGATACGATATGAGGCGTCCCTCAAGCGGCTACGAATGACGCATGTCGTCCACCCGCGCGAATCGCGGCATGTCCGGTAGTTTCCGCCGNNCATGAGGGCAGCGGCAGTTCGGGGATGTGGACGCTCGTGTCGACGCTGGTCCCGGACGAGGACGTGGTCATCGCCGGTCAAGGAGTTCTCGCTGTTCGCCAGATGCTCAGGCCCTTGCCGCCCGCGGGGAGGGTGACGTGCCCGTCGGCGGTGGCCAGGTCGGTTGCGCCGTACAGCGACACCAGGGGAACGTCCATTGGCAGCGTGATCGAGTCGCCGGCGTCGCGGCGGGCCAGGACAAGGACGGACTCCTGGTGCGTTTCTCGTATGAAGGCCAACGCGTCGGTGTCGGCGTGGAGCCAGCGCAACCCGCCACGGTTCAAGGGAGCACTCGTGCTGCGCAGGTTCATCAGGGTTCGGTGCGCGGTCAGGGTGGTCTCGTCCTGATCGTGTGGACGGTTCCATGGCATCGGGGTGCGGGCGTCCTCGCCGTTGCGGCCGGTCAGACCGAACTCCGAGCCGGCGCAGATCATGGGCGTGCCGGGGAGGGTGGCCTGCAGCCCGAGTGCCACAAGCTGCGCCTGAGCGGAGCCGGTGATCGTGCGGGCCCGGGGTGTGTCNNGGTCAGGGTCGCCCACGACATGCGTGAGGAGAACTCACGCATCGTGGCCAACACGGCGATGCCATCACGTCTGGGGATGGGGCCGGGCACGCCCAAGAACTGGGCCTTGCCGTGGTCGCTGGGTTGTTCGATGTCGGGGCCGCGCAGCCAGGTCCACACCGGTCGCAGGAACCCTGCGCAGTTCATCGTTCCCTGCCACCCGTCGGCGTCCAGGTCGGCTGTGGCGTCGCCGAGGTGTTCGGCGACCAGGGCGGCGCTGGGTGAGACCTCCGTGATCTGCCGGCGAAGGTACCGGGCGACATCGTGGGTGTAGTCGTCAGCGCGATGCCGGCCGGTCATCTGGGCGACGTCGATGCGCCACCCGTCCAGAACGTCCATCCAGCGTTGAGCGACCGCGCCCATCCGCTGTCGAACCAGGGGGCTGCCCCAGTTGAGCCTCGGCATGGACGGCACGTCGTAGAAGCTCTCGTAGCCCCCGTCCTGATCAAAGTAGAACATCTCCCGCTCCGTGGACAGCGGGTCAGCGGACGCGGCGATGAACCACTCATGGAGGTTGCCGCAGTGGTTGGTCGTCAGGTCACCGACCAGGCGCATTCCGCGCGCGTGCACGGCGCCCGACAGCCGGTTCAGCGCGGCGTCACCGCCCAGAAGCGGGTCCACCACGTCGAAGCTGGAGGCGTCGTAGCGGTGGTTAGACCCTGCCGGGAAGAATGGGCGCAGGTAGATCGTGTTGGCGCCCAAGGCCTGGATGTGATCCAGGTGCTCGATGATGCCGTCGAGGTCGCCGCCGAAGAATTGCCTCGGGGTTTGCGGGCCCGAGTCGTTGACGGTGTCCTGGTCCCACGAACACGGGATCGCCCACGTCGGAAGGCCAGAGCCATCCTGGCCCGCGCTGGTTGAGGATTGGGCGAACCTGTCGGGGAAGATCTCGTAGACGACCGCGGCGTCAGTCCACCCCGGCGGCGGGTCGTAAGTGACGAGGCGGAAGTCACTGGCGTCGGACACGTCGTGGTCGACGACCCCCTTGGCAGTCAGCCACAGCGGCGGCTCCCCCTCACGCCCCAGGAGGAACCGGTACGGCGTGACGGGGTTGCCGGCCAGCACAGTGACACGCCACCACCTGTCACCGCTCCCGTACCCGCTCACCGGCCGTGGCGTGCCGTCTGTCGGCAACGGGGTGCGATCCGGGTCGATCACGGCCTCGCTGAAGAATTGCTCACCGTCGCGCACCGCCCGCACATGGACGGTGCTGATCCCGGACATGCGGGGAACACGCACCCAGAGCGTGACCTTCTCGCCGAGGGTGGGAGAAGGGTTGGAGACATAGAGGATGGAGCCGTCATGATGAGGTTGATCCGCGAATCGCATGTCACGCCGCTCTTTCACTGAAGAAAGTCGACGTTTCATCCCGTGCAGTCCCTTACAGCTGCCGGGGTCGCGACACCGGTTGCATACTCTTCCCGGCCACGGCCGGGACTGTCAAGGGGAGAGTTGACGTCGACGGCAACTGAATACTGATCAGCGCGCGGCAACTGAAAGTTGACTCGGCATCCGGTTTCCGAGGGAGCAGCAGCCGTTTGCCCGTCCCCCGGTCCCGCAGACCGATCCCGAACTGCGATTCGAACGCGCGCTGTATGCGGCAGATGTGTGCGACTTCCTTGTCACAGACCGCCGCCGATAATGGAATCTGAACGTGTTCTCGATCTCAACGCCGCCAGCGCTTGACTCTGCAACAATCGCTGAGGTCGAAGGGAGCACGCCGCGGTTGATCTGGCTCATCGAGCCGGCAGCGGTGTGACGAGGAATATGGACGAAAAGGCAAACCCGCGAACCATCCGCTTCGCTGGGTTGAGCAGGGGGCATGGTGTTGCCCTTCTCATTGCGGTCGTTCTTATCGCTGTGTCGGCGGCAATGGACCTGTCCCAAGGCGCTGGCGTGTGGGTGGCTCTGGAACACTCGCTCACGCTGGCAGGATTCTTGGTTTTCTCGGCCCTGGTCGCTGCCTTCATCGACAAGGTTGTCGCGCACCTCCGTCCGAGGATCGGTCGATAGAACTCGCACGTGATCCAAGTCCACTCGAGACAGCCCCCGGCGCCCCCGCCAGCTCATCAGTTGTGGTCGCGCCCATCGCGGCAAAGGCGGGCGTTCCAACTTCCCGCTAAGAGAAGCCGAACCTGACATCCGGATTCGAACCCGGATGTCAGAGACCTCTTGCGACTGGAAGCTGAGGACCTGGGACCGTTCGAATCCTCGCAACGCCGACCCCTCCCCGCTCGTCCTCAGCGCTTGGAACCGTGCCGGTTTCGGGAATGAGCCGGACAACAGGAGGAGAGTGTTCGCATGTTTGGCGACAAGAAGTCCCGACAGGCTGAGCTGTCCAGATGCGTGGCCGTCTGGGGCGACCGGATCGGTCAGGACAACGCCCGCGAGTACCAACGAGCTCTGTGGCAGGGCCAGTTGGCATTCGTCATTGGGATGGCCGCGCTTGCTTTGACGATCGCTTTCCAGTTGAGGGGTACTGGGATGCCCATCGCGGTGGTGAACTTGCTCGCATGGCCGGCCATGATCTATTTGTGGGGGTCGAGTCTTCGCAAGATTTGGCGCGTCGACATCGCCGTCTTAGACCGCTATGGGTTACCCCGTGGACTGAGATGGAACATCCCGCTGAATCAACCGGATGCCTTTGACCGGTGGCTGACCCGCCACACGGCCCAACCCAGATAGTCAACTGGGAGAGGTCAGGTTCAGTGGAAATCAGCCAAGCTGCCGTCACCGTGGTGCCGGCGATCATTCGATCTCTAACTACGTCGCCTCATCCTGATCTCGGCACCTCCAGATCGCGTGCATAACTGTGACGATCGGACGCCCTCACATCGGCAGATCCGGTAAACGGCCGGTAGGTTGCGCCCCCATAGCGGCGGTATGACGCACATCGCGCGTCGCACTCCGCCGGGTCGAAAACGATTCGTCATACCGAGCTGCGTGAC
Source organism: Micrococcales bacterium (assembly GCA_003132125.1). GTDB lineage: Bacteria > Actinomycetota > Actinomycetes > Actinomycetales > Dermatophilaceae > UBA4719. The sequence continues at coordinate 8,450 of PKWT01000448.1, forward strand.
GGCTGCCTGGGAGCCGATGGCCGCAGGATGAGTGCCGCCACTTGAGGTGGTCGGCCTCCTGTCGAACCTCGCCCGGAACCGGGCGACCCGAGGGTAGGTTCTGACCGTGACTACTTCACTTGGCCGCCTGGCCGTCGTGGACGGCGACCTTCAGTCC
>PKWT01000464.1:0-364 GCA_003132125.1 Micrococcales bacterium
TCTCCACCGGGGCGTATCCGAGCGGCCGCAGATCGTATGGCGCAGCCCGCATGTCCAGCTCTCGAACCTCCCGTGCGAGGTCGAAACAGTCCATCGTCAGGTCGCTGGGGATCGCGGGGGAGAGCTTGTAGGCCCATTTGTAGAGGTCCATGTTTGCGTGCAGACAGCCGGGCTGCTCCATCGCAAGCTGTGAATCCCGTGTTGGCGCGAGGGTGTTCAGTGAGCGTGCGGCAGGGGTGAAGAACCGGAACGCGTCGAAGTGCGAGCAACGGATCTGGTGTGACTCGACCACCGCATCGGTCCCTTCCGGGCCGAGCCGCAGTGGCCAGTCGGCGTGGCGCACCGTCTGGGGCGTCTGGCGGTA
>PKWT01000464.1:408-4251 GCA_003132125.1 Micrococcales bacterium
GAGGTTCACCTGCGCCGCGCTGTCGACGTACCGGTAGAACGTCCATCCATCCCTGTCGTCGGCGCCATCGAGAACGACTCCGGGACCTGGGTGCCAGCGCCGCAGCTGGGCAGGGCCGTGCATGTAATAGGTGAAGAGGAAGTCCTCGACAGGGTGTTTGCGGGCGACCTGCTTCCGGCTCAGGTGTGCCGCGGTGACCGCGTCGACGCGGGCGTGATGCGCGGCCTCGAGCGGGCGCCACTCGCCCTCAGTCAGTCGCTGCGCCATGGTCGTCAACAGTACGTGGAGCACCAGTCGTGGAGCACCAGTCGGGGAGGACACGTCGGGGAGGACACGTCGCGGCGGACCGGATTCGAGGGGCCGGATAGGCTCGGGACCGTGCGCATAGCGAGATACACCACCGGTGAGGACCCGACCTACGGCATCGTCGAGGGGGAGCCCGGTGCTGAGTGGATTGCCGAGATCCAGGGCGACCCGCTCTACCAGCCGGTCGTCTTCACCGGCAACCGCGTCCTGCTGGAGGACGTGCGCCTGCTGGCCCCGATCATCCCCCGTAGCAAGGTGATCGGCATAGGCAAGAACTACGCCGACCATGCCGCCGAGATGGGCAGCGAACCCCCGGTCGAGCCGCTGATGTTCCTGGTCCCGAACACCGCGGTGGTGGGCCCAGGAGATCCGGTCGTGATGCCGAGGCAGAGCGCCGAGGTGCACTACGAGGGTGAGCTCGCCGTGGTGATCAGCCGAATGTGCAAGGACGTCCCGATCGAGCGGGTCAGGGATGTGGTCTTCGGCTACACCTGCGCCAACGACGTCACGGCCCGCGACCTCCAGCGCGCAGACGGTCAGTGGTCGCGTGCCAAGGGGTTCGACACCTTCTGCCCGCTCGGCCCTTGGATCGAGACCGACCTCGACACCGGTGACCTCGCGATCGTCACCCGTCGCGACGGCGAGGTCGTCCAGCAGGGCACGACCGCCGACATGATCCACGATGTGGCCACCCTGGTCGCCTACGTCTCACAGACCTTCACGTTGTTGCCGGGTGACGTCATTCTTACCGGTACACCCGCCGGCGTCGGTCCGGTGCAGCCGGGGCAACGCGTCGAGGTCGAGATCGAGGGCATCGGCATCCTCTCGAACCCGTTTGTCCGTCGCGACTGACCGGCCGTTCGGGGCAGTCCGTTCGCCCCAAACCGGTTCACTAGAATTGGGTCATCATGACTGCATCTACCGCCCCTCGTCCTGTTCGCCTCCGCGTTGCACCCTCGCCCACGGGCGATCCGCACGTTGGCACGGCATACGTCTCGCTGTTCGACCTGGCCTTCGTCCGGCAGCAGGGCGGGACGTTCATCCTGCGGATCGAGGACACCGATCAGGCACGGTTCCGTGAGGACAGTGAGCAGCAGATCTTCGACACGCTGCACTGGCTGGGCCTCAACTGGGACGAGGGCCCGGACATCGGGGGCCCGTTTGCGCCATACCGCCAGTCGGAGCGGCTGGACCGCTACACCCCGTATGTCGACCGGTTGCTGGAGAGCGGGCACGCCTACCACTGCTGGTGCTCGACGGAGCGTCTGGCGGAGATGCGAGAGGCACAGCAGAAGGCCAAACGGCCGACCGGCTACGACCGTCTTTGCGTCGGCAAGACCCGCGACGAGCGTGCCGCACTTCCTGGTTTCTCAGAGATTCCGGTCGTGCGCATGCTCATCCCTGCTGACTTCGACACCCGGTTCACGGACCTGATCCGCGGCGAGCTCAACGCCCCGCACCCGGACGACCAGGTCATCGTCAAGGCGGATGGCTTCCCGACCTACCACCTCGCAGTTGTTGTCGACGACTTCGAAATGGGGATCACCCACGTCGTCCGCGGCGAGGAGTGGATCAGCTCCACTCCCAAGCACATCCTGCTCCACCAGTGGCTCGGGATGGACCTGCCCGCCTACGCCCACATGCCGTTGCTGCGAAACCCCGACAAGTCCAAGATCAGCAAGCGCAAGAATCCCGCGGCCCGCCTCACCTGGTTCCGCGAGCAGGGCTACCTGCCTGAGGCACTGGTGAACTTCCTTGCGCTGCTTGCCTATCCGCCAAAGGAGGACGGGCGCGAGGTCTTCACCTTCGAAGAGTTCGTGGCCGACTTCGACTGGGCCAAGGTCAATCCCGTCGGCCCGATCTTCGACCTCGACAAGCTTGGCTGGCTCAACGGTCACTACATCCGGTCGCTGGACTGCGACGAGCTTGCAGCCCGCATCGTCGGCCACCTCATACTGACCGGCGTGCTGGACCCTGCGCCCCCACCGGCGCAGATCGAGCTGATCAGGGCTGCGACGCCACTGATCCAGGAACGCATGCAGCTGCTCTCCGAGTCCGAGGGGATGCTGGCCTTCCTCCTCGTCAGCGACGGCGACCTTGTCGTCGAGGACGATGCCCGGGCTCAGCTCAAAGACGATGCCGACGGAGTGCTCGACACCGCGATTGCGACGCTCGAGGGCCTGCCACAGTGGACTGCGACCGACATCGAGGCAGCACTACGCACGGCCCTGGTGGAGGGTTTGGGTATCAAGCCGAAGTTTGCCTTCACGCCCTTGCGTGTCGGGGTGACCGGTCGCCGGATCTCGCCGCCTCTGTTCGAGTCGATGGAGATCCTCGGCCGTGAGTCCTCGCTGACCCGGCTGCGGTCGCTGCGCGCTTCGCTCTGAGCGCGATGGGACTGGTGGCCAGAGCGCGATGAGACCGGTGACGGCTGCGCTGCTGCTCGACCTGGATGACACCCTGATCGACACCAAAGCTGCGATGGTGACAGCGGGGGCGGTTGCCGTGGCTCGTTTATGGCCCGAAGCCGGGGACGAGGTGCACCGCGCTGCAGGCATTCGGTTTCACGGTGACCCGGCCGGCTTCTTCGAGCGGTTCACCACGGGCGAGCTGAGCTTCGCGGAGATGAGAGAGGCGCGGGTCGCCGATCTGGTGGAGGCGTTCTCCTTCAGAGCGATCGACGACGCCATCGCGCGGTTCGAGGATGTCTACGCTCCGGCATTCTTCACGAACGTTCGCCTTTTCGATGACGTCCTGCCGCTCGTCACGGCTGCCACCGCGGCCGGGATCCCGCTCGGACTGCTCACCAACTCGGCGTCGGACTACACCGTACGCAAGCTTGAGACTGCCGGCCTCGAGGGTGTCTTCGCCGCCGTGGCGACCAGAGACACGCTCGGATTCGGGAAGCCAGATCCCAGGGCGTTTCGCCACGCCTGCGAGCTGCTCGGGGCAGCCCCGAGCGAGACGCTCTACGTTGGTGACCACGTCGAGATCGACGCCATCGCAGCCAAGGACGCGGGGCTGTATGCCGTGTGGTTGCGGCGCGATCAGGGCAACCGGCCGGGCGCTAGCCTGGCGCACGCACACGGCATACGGGTGGTGGGGTCCCTCACGGAAGTGGTCGCGTTGTTGGCCTAGCTTCAGCATGTCGTGACCGATTTGGGGGACCAGCGATCGGGCCGGTAAGGTTCATCCTCGGGTCACCGTCCGAGCGCCGCGAGGCACACGAACACGTGATACCCCCATGGGGTATGGTGTAATTGGCAGCACGACTGATTCTGGTTCAGTTAGTCTAGGTTCGAGTCCTTGTACCCCAGCGTTGATCGTCCTGCTCCTTGAAGTGGGGCGCGATTCGGAGACAAACCGCCCTTACCGGTATGGTTTCCTCCGCTGCCGAGGAGCATTGAACAACTCGGAAGCATCAGCTAGGGCCCCGTTGTGTAGCGGCCTAGCACGCCGCCCTCTCAAGGCGGTAGCGCGGGTTCGAATCCCGTCGGGGCTACACCTCCAAACCCCCCGGTTTCCGGGGGGTTTGGT
>PKWT01000065.1:0-302 GCA_003132125.1 Micrococcales bacterium
GCGACCGTCACCTACCACGACCCCTGCTATCTCGGTCGCCACAATGGCGTCTACTCGCCGCCACGTGAGCTGCTCGGGGCCCTGCCCGGTGTCGAGCTGCGCGAGATGCCGCGAACGGGCGACAAGTCGTTCTGCTGCGGCGCCGGCGGCGCACAGATGTGGATGGAAGAGAAGCTCGGCACCCGCGTCAACAACAATCGCGCCGCCGAGGCTGTTGCCACCGGCGCAGGTCGTATCGCGGTCGGCTGCCCCTTCTGCAACGTCATGCTCGCCGACGGACTCACCGAGAAGCAGTCAGAGAC
>PKWT01000065.1:319-724 GCA_003132125.1 Micrococcales bacterium
CTGAGGAGTGGCTCTTGCCCCTGCTCGCAGGCTCCCTTGATGGGGCGGCGAGCCACTCCTCAGCCCTCCTTCCTTTGCCGGCTTAGATCAACCGAGGTTGTTCTTGGTGAGGAACTCCTTGGCGACTGCCGCGGGGTCCTTCTTGTCGACCACGACCTCCTTGACGAGCGCACCTAGCGTCGCGGTGTCGAGCTTGGCCGAGATCGCGTTCAACGCAGCCGAGATCGTGTCGTTGACCTTGGACTTGGTGATCAGCGGCACGACGTTCTGGGCGGCGAACAGACTCTTGGGGTCGTCCAGGATCACGAAACCGTTCGCGGCGATCGACGGGTCTGTCGTGAAGAGGTTGACCGCGTCGACCTGACCGTTCTTGAGCGCCTGGACGGACAGCGGGCCTCCGGCGTC
>PKWT01000065.1:816-5544 GCA_003132125.1 Micrococcales bacterium
ACCACGGAGTCCTTGTCCTCGGCAGCGGACTTGTCGAGGACGGTGAGCGTCGCGGGGAGCGCCGCCTTGAGCTCGGCGTAGACACCGGCGGAATCGGTGGCTTTGGCGTTCTTGTTGAAGTACTGGGACAGGACGCCGGTGTACTCCGGGATCAGGTCGATCGAGCCGTCCTTGAGCGCTGGGATGTAGGTCTCCCTGCTACCGATGTTCAGCTTCTTCTCGACCGTGACGCCCTTGGCGCTCAGCGCTCCGGCGTAGATCTCGGCGAGCAGGGCGTTCTCCGGGAAGTTGGCCGACCCAACAACGATGGTGCCCGCGCTGGCCGTTTTGGTGGACCCGCCGGATGCCAGAGGGTCTGAGCTGGAGCCGCACGACGCGACGGCGAGCATGGCTGCCGACGCAGCCAGCGCGAGGGCGATCCTGGTGCGATTCATCGTCTTCTCTTTCCGGTTGGGGCTCAGAGGCTGACCTTGCCATATCTACCGGTCAGACCGGGGGATACGACGGAACGCTGAACCAGCGCAAAAACCATATCCACTGCCAACGCCAGGACGGCGACAAGTATTGCGCCCGAAGCGGTCTGCGGAAAGTCCTGGGATGCGAGTCCATCGATCAGGAACCGGCCAAGCCCGCCGAGGCCCAGAACGGCGGCGATTGTCGCGGTGGCGATGACCTGCAACATCGCTGAACGGATCCCGGACAGGATCAGCGGGAGAGCACACGGGAGCTCCACGTGACGCATGACTTCCGTGCCGCGCATACCCATGCCGACAGCCGCATCACGGACGGCCGGCTCAACCCCCTCGACGCCGGCATAGGCGCCGGACAGGATCGGTGGGATGGCCAGAACAACGAGAACCAGCCCGGCAGGCGCCAGGAAAGCGATCTCACCGCTCAGCCTTGGAGCGAGCCAGAAGAAAGCCAGATACAGCAGGCCCAGTGAGGGAATCGCTCTGGCCGCGCCCACCGCGTTGACCACCAGGAAGCGCCCTCTGCCGGTGTGGCCGATGTAGAGGCCCAGCGGTATCGCGATCAGGGCGGCGATCACGAGTGCCACCGCGGAGTACTCCATGTGCTCAACGAGCCGGCGCAGGATGCCGTCATCACCTTGCCAATGGGTGACATCGGCAAGCCAGGCGATGATGCGGTTGATCATGCGGTCGGGCTCCCTGCGCGCTGCCATGGCGTCGCCAGACGGGTGACCAGCAGGATCGCCACGTCAAAGAGCAGCGCCAGAAGCACACACGCGACGACGCCCACGATGATCGGGTCCAGGAACGCCCGGCTGAACCCGTCGGTGAACAGCGACCCGAGCTGCGAGACACCGATGAGCGTGGCCACGCTGACAATGCTGACGTTGCTGACCGCGGCAACGCGCAGTCCGGCCGAGATAACAGGGACTGCGAGGGGCAGCTCGACCGACATGAAGCGGCGGAGTCTCTTGTAGCCCATGGCTGTTGCCGACTGGTTGACCGCATCGGGCACCGCGCCCAGGCCGTCCGCGACCGTCCGGACGAGCAGCGCAACGGTGTAGATGGTCATCGCGACGAGGACGTTGATCGGGTTGAGGACACCGTTGCCGAGCAGTAATGGCAGCATGATGAACAGCGCCAGGGACGGGATGGTGTAGAGCAGTCCGGTCCCGATGATGAGGAACGGGTAGAGCGCCTTGTAGCGGGATGCCAGCCAACCGAGCGGAAGTGCGATGAGCAGGCCCAGGACGAGCGGCACGCCGGCGAGATAGATGTGCTGGCCGGCCAGGCCCAACACGTCGACGAAGTGATCCCGCAGCCACGTCATCCGGGCGTTTCCTCGACCGGCCGCAAGCCCGCCCGCTCAAGGTCTGCCTCGTCCAGCTCGGGCCTCGCGCGCTCCTCGATCTCAGCCAGGACCTCATACGCACGCACGGTGCCCAACAGCGCACCCTGGTCGTCAACGATGACCCCGCGGCGACTCGGCGAGGACAGCGCGGCATCCAGGGCGTTGCGCAAAGGCCCACCCGCTGTGGCAACGGTGCCGCCACGCGCCAGCATCTCGGGTCGGACCGGTGCCGTGATCCGACCGGGCTCGATCCAGCCGAGCGGGCGGCGGTCAGCGTCGAGGACCAGGACCCAACCGTCACGTGCGGCCGCCGCCGCCTGCGCCGGTGTGGCTCCGAGCGGCACGCTCGACTCGCGCGACAGAGGGAACTGGGGTGACTGCTGGAAGCTCAGAGCCCTGTATCCGCGGTCCTTCCCCACGAAATCGGCTACGAAGTCATCGACCGGGTGGGCGAGCAGCTGGGCCGGGTCGCTGAGCTGGGCCAAGTTTCCGCTGCCGCGGAGCACCGCGACCTGGTCCCCTAGCTTGATGGCTTCCTCGATGTCGTGCGTCACAAAGACGATGGTCTTGCCGAGATCGCTCTGCAGGCGCAGGAACTCGTCCTGCAGCTGCTCGCGCACAACGGGGTCCACTGCGCTGAAGGGCTCGTCCATGAGCATGATCGGAGGGTCGGCGGCGAGAGCCCGCGCGACACCCACACGCTGCTGCTGACCGCCAGAGAGCTGCGCCGGGTATCGCTTGGCGTAGTTGGCCGGAAGACCAACCCGCTCGAGCAGCTCCAGGGCCCGGGCTTCGGACTTGCGTCTGCCCCATCCGAGCAGCATCGGAACGGTCGCGATGTTGGCGGCGATCGTGCGGTGCGGGAACAGACCCGCGTGCTGGATGACGTAGCCGATGCCGCGACGCAGCTCCGCTTCGTCCATCTCCGCGGTGTCCTGGTCGTCGATCCAGATTCGGCCGCCGGTCGGCGTGATCATCCGGTTGATCATCCGCAGCGACGTCGTCTTACCGCACCCGGACGGACCGACAAGAACGGTGATCTTGCCGGTTGGAGCCTCGAGCGTCAGCTCGTCCACGGCTTTGGTGCCATCCGGAAACTGTTTCGAGACCGCGTCAAACCGGATCATGCGAGCAAACCTAACCGAGATGGCCGACGGCGGACTATGAACTCGACGCACCCGGCTCTGGTGTCAACAGAGTCCGCACCATGAACTCGGCGACCAGGTCATGCCAGGCTCCGGCCGGAAACAGCATGGAGTGACGGCCTCCGATGAACTCCTGCTGCTCGACCTCGACCCCTTCTTCCCTGAGCTTCGCGGCAAGCTGATCAGTCGCCCGAGGGTCGGTGGTGCGATCGGCGGTGCCGTGGGCCAGCAAGACCGTCCGGTCATTCAATACCGGGATCGGCTCGCCCGGGGGCAACCACGGCGCCAGCGCAGCAACACTTCGCACTGTTTTGTGATCGCCCACCCGCAGCGCCACCCGCCCACCCATCGAGTGCCCGACCAGTCCAACCGGCACGGTGCCGAACCGCTCACCGATCTGGTCAAGGGCCCACCGGGCGTCCGGCAACGGAGACTCATTGTCACCGTTCCATCCCCGCACGGCATACCGAAGCGATGCCAGCGTGATGCGCCCGTCGCCGCCTCGAACCACGCTGCGACCAAAAGGAATCAGACGCAGGACTGACGGATCGAAGGCTCGAACACGGGAGAAGTGGTTCTCCATACCGCCGTGCAGGAGCAGCACAACGGCCTCGGCGCGCGCGTCATCACCACTGAAACTCAGGTGGGGTGCACGGGGCATACGCGGAGGCTATTCGGCTGACCTGTGACCCGGCTGAGCAACACCAAGGAGGTGGCTGGGCGACACCAGAGACGTTGCTGCCCGAGACCAGTGAGGAAGCGGCGCGATGCTAGACGTCAGTGCGATGGAAGTTCTGGAACGAACGGCTGGCAGTCGGGCCGCGCTGACCCTGGTAACGCGAACCGTGTTTCGCACTGCCATAGGGGTTCTCGGTTGGGCTGGACAGCTCGAAGAAGCAAAGCTGGCCGACCTTCATACCGGGCCACAGCTTGATCGGCAAGGTCGCGACGTTCGACAGCTCAAGCGTCACGTGACCGCTGAACCCGGGATCCACGAAGCCCGCGGTGGAGTGGGTCAGTAGTCCGAGCCGGCCGAGCGATGACTTGCCCTCGAGTCGCGCGGCCAGGTCGTCGGGCAGCGTCACGACCTCGAAGGTCGAGCCCAGCACGAACTCGCCCGGGTGCAGGATGAACGGCTCGCCGTGCTCGACCTCGATCAGCCGAGTCAGCTCGGGCTGGTCCTCGGCCGGGTCGATGAAGGGGTACTTGTGGTTGTCGAACAGGCGGAAATACTTGTCCAGGCGCACATCGACGCTCGAAGGCTGGACCATCTCCTCGTCATACGGCTCAAGGCGCACTCGCCCGCTACCGATCACGGCCTTGATGTCACGGTCTGAAAGCAGCACGCCGTCACGCTACCGGGTGGCCACCGGACGTGACCCCAAGCACCCCAGGCGTGTCGGTTAGACTGCCGATCGCGCCACGACGGATGACGGTCGGCGCGCCTGCGGGTGTAGTTCAATGGTAGAACATCAGCTTCCCAAGCTGACAGTGCGGGTTCGATTCCCGTCACCCGCTCCATACACGAAAAGCATTGCAGCACAGGCGAATTGGGTCCAGTTCCCCAGATGGCGACCGACCCGGCGACCTCAGAAAACACCGTTCGTGCAATGAACGTGCAACTAGCGGGTGCCCTCAAGACCGCGGCGGTTGCCCTCGCCGAAGCTCGGAGTGGCCTTTGTGGCGGCCTCCCGAAGTGCCCGCATGCCCGCGTCCAGCGCGTCAGCGATGACGTGATCTGCCTCGCGGGTCGCGTGCTGGT
>PKWT01000408.1 GCA_003132125.1 Micrococcales bacterium
TGATCCACAGTGGCGGACGACCCGGCTGCAGCCAGCCGGTCCCAGCTGTCCTCGCCGATGTAGACCACGTCGTGAAGGTCGTGACACTCGGGCCGCACCTCGTCGATCATGGCCCGATAGTCAGACGTCTTGTGCTGGACCGCGCTGACAAGCATGCGCATCCCCGACTGTCCCACGACATAGGCGAGCTCATGGCTGCGATAGGCAGGGTTGACATTGACCAGTACCGCGCCGACCTTGGCCGTGGCGAACTGCAGCAGAGTCCACTCAGGACAGTTCGGCGCCCAGATGCCGATCCGGTCGCCGGTGTCGATCCCGCCGGCCAGCAGGCCCAGGGCCAGCGCCGTGACGTCGGCGTCGAGCTGGGCGTACGTCCAGCGGCGACCACTGGGGACGTCGACCAGCGCTTCGGCATCGGGCAGACGCGCGACGGTTCGCGCCAGGTTGTCGCCGATCGTGTCACCGAGCAGCGGCGTATCGGAGGTTCCTGAGCTGTAGGACAAGAGCGCGTGGGGCTTCACAGTTCCTCCGCTTTGACGTGACGTGGTTGCGCCTATCCTCGCCACCAAGTGTCCAGGCGGCAACCGAGACCTCAGATGCCAACTACCGTATGAGGTGTGTCCGTGTCCCTTTCCCGACCACCTTCCCCCGCCAGGAGCCTCGCCGATGACGTCCGAGGTCGAACCGACGAACAGCTCCGGAGGTTGGTTCGCCGTCGACCAGATCTGGCCCGGCCCGCTCCGAGCGATCTGACCTCACTGGCAGCTCGGGCCAGCACGCGTTCCAGTGTTCAGCGTGCGCTCGACGGGCTCGACCGCGGTCATCTGCAGGTCCTCGAGGCGCTGGTCGTCAGCGGCGATCCGGTCGACCTCAGCCAGGCGGCCGCACTGCTCGGTCAGGCGGTCCCGGACCTGGAGGGGTTCGTCCAGGATCTCTGGGATCGCGGGCTCCTGTGGCGCAGCAGCGGCGATCACCACGTCGTGCGGGCGGTCACCGAGGTGCTCGGTCCGCATCCGGCAGGCCTCGGCCCGGCCATTGCCGACCTGCGCGGTTCGACGCCGGCGTCGTACGCATCCCCGGAGGCGATCGACGCGGTCATCGCATCTGCACCCCCCGATGCCCGAAACATCCTCGACAAGCTCGCGTGGGGACCGCCGATCGGCACGCTGTCGCCCGGCGGCCCCCTGGCCTCGGTGGGCGCCTGGCTGCTGTCCCATCAGCTGATGACAGCGCTGTCCGCCGACCACTTCGCCCTGTCCCGCGAGGTAGCCCTTCGGCTGCGCGGGGGTCGGCTGCATCGTGAGAGCGCGCTGACCGCCCCACCCCTGGCAGTCACTTCCCACCAGCAGCCCTCGGTGGATGACGCGGCCGGGGGGCAGGCTTCCGAGCTGCTCGGGCTCCTGGACGAGCTTGCAGCCGACTGGGGCCCTCGCCCGCCCAGGGTCCTGCGTGCCGGCGGACTCTCGGCGCGGGACTTCAAGCACCTCGCCGCGATCCTCGATGTTGATCCGCGACATGCCGCGTTTGTCGTCGAAGCCGCCTATGCCGCAGGCCTGCTGGCTGACGACGCATCGCTCGAGCCGGTGTGGGCACCGACCCCCAGCTACGACGAGTGGCAGCAACGGCCTTCCGCGAACCGATGGGTCCGGCTCGCCCAGGCCTGGCTGGCATCGGGCCGGGCACCGCATCTCGTCGGCACAACTGCCGCAGGTGGCGGCAGTCCCATCAACGCACTGAGCGGGGATCTCGCCTATCCGCCCATGCGCCAGCTGCGCGGCGACATTCTCGCCGAGCTGGCGGCACTGCCCGAAGGCCAGGCACCCGATCGGGCCAGCCTCAGTGAGCGCATCCGCTGGCGCAGGCCGATGCGGCGGGGCGAGATCATTGACACGGTCACAGCCGCGGTGCTGCGAGAGGCCGAGTGGCTCGGGATAACCGGGCGCGGAGCACTCAGCACCGCAGGGCGTCTCCTCTTCGACTCCACCGCCAACACGTCTGCGGCCGAGGAAGCGATCAGCACCCACCTGCCGTCGCCCGTCGAGCACGTCCTGCTGCAGGCGGATCTGACGGCGGTTGCGCCAGGTCGGCTCGAAGGCAGCCTGGCGCAGTTCATGCGCCTCGTCGCCGATGTCGAGTCACGAGGCGGCGCCACCGTCTATCGCTTCTCCCCCGAGAGCGTCCGTCGAGCCCTGGACGCGGGATGGTCGTCCGCGCAGGTTCTCACGGCACTGCGGGACGCAAGCCGTACGCCGGTTCCGCAGCCGCTGGAGTACCTCGTCGGCGATATCGCCCGACGTCACGGGCAGACCCGGGTGGGATCGGTCTCGGCCTACATCCGCAGTGACGACTCGACGGTTTTGGACAGCATGCTGGCCGATCGCGACCTGGCTGCCCTGCAGCTGAGGCGGGTCGCGCCCACGGTCATCGTGTCCCCGGCACACACGATGGTTGTCCTGGAGATGTTGCGCGAGAACGGCTTCGCCCCAGTTTCCGAGACGACTGATGGCGGGGTCATGGTCCCTGTCGTCTCGCACCACCGGTCCCCGGCCAGACGACCCCTTGCATCGTCCGTAGTTCCGTCGGTCGTCGATGACGAGCTGACCGAGACGCTCATCTCGGCACTTCGGGCGGGCGAGGAGTCGGCCGCATTCGAGCGGGCGCGCGAGGAGTCCCAGCCCGGCCCTCGACTGCCGTCCACCGAACCGGCAGTCGCCCTGGCGCTCCTTCGAGAGGCGTCGGCCGACAACACCGGACTCTGGATCGGCTACGCCGACGCCGATGGGCGGACGACCCGAATACTGTTCTATCCCAAGCGAATCGAAGGCGGACGCGCCTATGGGTCAATTGAGGGATCCGAGGTCGAACGCGCCTTCTCGATCCACCGGATCACTGGCGCAGCATTCACCTGAGCGAATCACTCCGGTCGGTAGGACTCTCCCGCAACAGCTCTCGCTCCTGCTTTCTGCAGTCGCTCGACCACGCGGTCGGCGCTGGCGTCACTGATGCCCGACACCACCACGACGGGAGCGTCCCTCGCGAGATTGCTGGCGGACACAAGGTCGAGCCCGGTCGCCTGACTGATGATCGCCATGACCTGGACGGGTCGGGGACCGATCTGCTGAAGGACGACGTGGCGCTCCCCTGGCTCGGTGAGCTCCGAAGACGCTCGACGGGGCTTGCGCAGCATGGTTTCAGCGCGCCGCTGCAACAATCCCCTCCACCCCTTGGCGGGCGCAGGCTCGATCGGCACGGGGTCGAACGGCGTCGGGTCAGTCATCGCCACCTGCCAGCGCCTTGACGACCCGCGACGGCGACGGCCGACCCAGGTGGCCGGCCATCCAGACACTGGTCTCCACCAGCGCCTCGAGGTCGATTCCGGTCTCGATCCCCAGCCCGTCGAGAGCCCAGACGAGGTCCTCCGTCGCCAGGTTGCCGGTTGCGCTCTTCGCATATGGACAACCGCCCAGACCACCAGTCGAGGCGTCGACAACGGTGACTCCATGAGCCAGCGCAGCGAAGGTGTTTGCGAGGGCCTGGCCATATGTGTCGTGGAAATGCACCCCGATACGCTCTGCGCCAATTCCGTTGGTGTCCAACGCATCCAGCAACCTGTGAACGTGACCCGTCGTGCCGGTGCCGATGGTGTCCCCCAGGCTGAGCTGGTCACAGCCCAGATCCATCATCCGCGAAGCGACCTCCACGACCTGGGCGATGGGAACGTCGCCCTCCCAAGGGTCTCCAAAACACATGGAGAGGTAGGCGCGCACCCACAGACCCTCGGCCCTCGCTCGCGTCACGACGGGAGCAAACATCGCAATGGACTCATCCACGCTGCGGTTGAGGTTCTTGCGGGCGAAGGTCTCGGTCGCGCTGCCAAAGATCGCGACGGCTTGGACTCCCTGTGCAAGCGCTGCGTCCAGGCCGCGCTCGTTGGGCACCAGCACAGGTCGGTTGCGACCACGGCCGACCTCACCGAGCAGAGTCAGCAGCTCCGCCGAGTCGGCAAGCTGGGGGACCCACTGCGGCGATACGAACGACGTCGTCTCGACGGTGTCGAGCCCTGCGCTCACGAGACGTCTGACGAACTCGGCCTTGACCTCCACCGGGACGACGGCCTTCTCGTTCTGCAAACCATCGCGGGGTCCGACCTCGTAGATGGTGACCCGTCCGGGCATACCCGACTGAGCTTCGCGCTGCGGTCCTCGCATCTGTTACCTCCATGTGGCGGCCCCTATCGTGTCAGCAACGCCACCGCGCCACCATGGACCTGGCAGCGGGATGGACTTGGCAGCAGACCCGACGCACGGTTGATATCTTGGCATCCATGGCTCAAGCACGGGCCGCACGATATGGGAGAGACAGCATGAGCGAGCCAACCGGCGACGGCAAGCAGCAACCAGACCCCGAGCAGCAGCCCGAGGCTGCCCCCGGCGATGCCCAGGATCAGACGTCGGGTTCTGTCTTCAACGACCCGACGGCACCTGTGTGGGCGGACCCCACAGCACCGATCCCCAGCACACCAGCCGCCGAGGTGCCTTCGCCCTGGGTGCAGGACACCCCAGAGCCGCCACTGGTCCCTCCGGCTCCTCCGGGCGTGTCATCCCCCTACAGCCAGCAGCCACCAACCTCACAGGGATTCCCGCCGGTCAGCAACCCCTACGGCCAGCAGCCACCAACCTCACAGGGATTCCCGCCGGTCAGCAACCCCTACGCCCAACAGCCGCCGGCGCCGCCNNAGTACCCGGCACCGCCATACGGCCAGCAGTACTACGCACCCGGCGCGCCGGCGGTTCCGAGCAACACGTCCGCGGTCGTCCTGACCATCGTGTCCGGAGTGTCGATGCTGGGCACCGCGTTCTTCGTGGGCATCCCCAGCCTCATCTTCGGCATCATGGCTCTGAACTCCAACACCACCGACCCGGTGGGCTCGCGCAGGAAGTCCAGGACCGGCTGGATCATCTACGCGGTCAACGTGGGCATTCTCATCCTGCTCATCGTCGGCGCCATCGCGCTCTTCGTGATCAGCGGAACGTCCAGCACTACCTTCGACTCCGGATACTGACCGACAACACCGTCCGTGCCAGGGAACACTCGCAAACGGGATATCGTTGACGCACACCATGGCTGACGGACCCCTGATCGTTCAGAGCGACAAGACACTTCTCCTCGAGGTCGACCACCCCGACGCCGTGGCTGCACGTCGGGCCATCGCACCTTTTGCCGAGCTGGAGCGCGCCCCCGAGCACGTGCACACCTATCGGCTGACTCCGCTCGGCCTGTGGAACGCCAGAGCCGCCGGACACGACGCCGAGCAGGTCATCAACACTCTCATCACGTACAGCCGCTATGCGGTGCCACACTCGCTGCTCGTCGACGTCGCCGACACGATGGACCGCTATGGTCGGCTCACCCTCGAGAAGGACGGCGACCAGCTCATCCTTCGCAGCACCGACCGTCCAGTTCTCGAAGAAGTGCTGCGACACAAGAGAATCCAACCCCTGCTGGGCGAACGCCTGGACGAGTCGACCGTCCTGGTTCATCCCTCGGAGCGTGGCCAGCTCAAGCAGCAGCTGCTCAAGATCGGCTGGCCTGCGGAGGACCTGGCGGGCTATGTCAACGGCGAGGCACACCCGATCTCGCTCGTCCTCGATGACTGGGAGCTACGCCCCTACCAACAGCACGCGGTCGACGGTTTCTGGCACGGCGGCTCGGGCGTCGTGGTCCTGCCCTGCGGCGCAGGCAAGACCTTGGTCGGCGCGGCCGCCATGGCTCAGGCTGGCGCCACCACACTCATCCTGGTCACCAACACGGTCGCAGCCCGTCAATGGCGCGACGAGCTGATCAGCCGCACCAGCCTGACCGAGGATGAGATCGGCGAGTACTCCGGCGCCCGTAAGGAGATCCGCCCGGTCACGATCGCGACCTACCAGGTGATGACGACGAGGCGCAAAGGCGTCTACACCCACCTCGACCTGCTCGATGCCAAGGACTGGGGACTCATCATCTATGACGAGGTCCACCTGCTTCCGGCGCCGATCTTCCGGATGACCGCGGACCTGCAGGCCCGACGCCGACTGGGCCTGACGGCCACGTTGGTCCGCGAGGACGGGCGCGAGGCTGACGTGTTCAGCCTGATCGGGCCCAAGCGCTTCGACGCCCCCTGGAAGGACATCGAGGCCCAGGGATACATCGCGCCCGCCG
Organism: Micrococcales bacterium; assembly: GCA_003132125.1. Classification (GTDB taxonomy): domain Bacteria; phylum Actinomycetota; class Actinomycetes; order Actinomycetales; family Dermatophilaceae; genus UBA4719. Next base: position 6,202 of record PKWT01000408.1, read on the forward strand.
ACTGCGTCGAGGTCCGGGTCACCCTGCCTGAAACCGAGCGGATGACCTACGCGATGTCCGAGGCCGAGGATCGCTATCGCCTGGCGTCGACGAGCACGTCCAAGGACCGGGTCGTCGAGGCGCTGGTCGAGAAGCATCGTGGCGAGCCGACCCTGGTGATCGGCCAGTACCTCGATCAGCTCGACGTGCTGGCCGCCCGGTTGGACGCCGACCTGATCACCGGCGCGACGTCGGTGACCGAGCGCCGAAAGCTCTTCAAACAGTTCCGCACCGGCGAGGTCGACCTG
>PKWT01000376.1 GCA_003132125.1 Micrococcales bacterium
CCAGCTCGAGACTGTCGATGATGTGGTCGGCGATCGCGAGGGACGAGGTCGCTGCGGGTGACGGGGCGTTTCGTACGTTGACCACCCGGCCGCTGCGGGTGATCCGGAAGTCGTCAACCAGCCGGCCGTGGGCGTCGACCGCCTGCGCTCGCACACCTGCGCGTGCTGCGACGACATCTGTCAGTTCGAGCTCGGGCACGTAGCGTCGGGCGAGGGCGACGAACCGTCTGCGGTTCAGCGATGACGCCAGCTCGGCGGCCCCGGTGCGCCAGTGCTGGCGGGCAAGCGGGATGAAGCCGGGCCAGCGCAGCGTCTCGGCCAGGTCGGCCCAGCTGACATCGCGCCGCCGGTACCCCTCCCGCGAGAGCGCCAGCACTGCGTTCGGTCCGAGGGTGACCCCGCCATCAACACGTCGGGTCAGGTGCACGCCGAGGAAGGGGTAACGGGGGTCGGGGACGGGGTAGATCAGCCCCCGCACCAGGTGGGTGCGCTCAGGGCGCAGCGCGAGGTACTCGCCGCGGAACGGGAGGATGGCCGGGTCCGCCACGTCGCCAACCAGCTTGGCCACCCGGTCGGCCTGCAGCCCTGCGCAGGAGACGACCAGGTCATAGGTCCGGGACTCGCGCGAGGTGTCCAGGGTGACCGACCGGGAGTCCTGGGCGATGGCGTGCACCTGCTCGTCGAGCCGGACCGTGCCGCCGGCCTCGATCACGTCGCGGGCCAGCTGGTGGGAGATCGCTGTGAAGTCGACGATCGCGGTGTGCGGGGAGTGTACGGCCGCGACACCCCGCGCGTGCGGCTCGACCTCGCCCAGGGCGTCGCCGTCCAGCCAGCGCAGATCACGCACGCCGTTGGCCCGCCCGCGCTCGAGCAGGTCCCGCAGCCGTGGCACCTCGTCCGGCCCTCGGGCCACGACCAGCTTGCCGCACTCCTCATAGACCAGGCCTCGGGCGGCGCAGTACTCGCGCAGCTGGCGGCCACCGCTCACGCACAGCTGTGCCTTCTGCGACCCGGGGGAGTAGTAGATGCCGGCGTGCACCACGCCACTGTTGCGGCCGGTCTGGTGCATGGCGACGGCGTGTTCCTTCTCGACGACCTCGACGTTGATGCCGGGGTGCCTCTGTTGCAGGCGGTAGGCGACGGCCAGACCCAGCACCCCCGCACCGACGATCCCCACTCGTTGCCGGCTCACGGGGCCCCTTCCGGTTCGGTGTTCCCTGCCGACGGCAGATTACAGCGACTCCCAACCATGTGTTCGAGGTCGGTTCTCCTAGCTGGGCAGGAGGTGAGCCTCCTTGCCGGTCACGGCCTCAGTATCTTTGGGGGTCTGCCGCGTCGTGCGCGCGGAGCAGTGATGCGTCCCGCCGGTCGCGACTACATGTCCACATGGCTGGGCCATCGGACCCCCTCCCCGTACCGTGAGGCAGGCGTCTTCGTCTCGTGAACGCATAGGAGGGATTTCCCCATGACCAAGTATGTGATCGGTCCGGACGTTGCCCTTCGTCTGGCCCACGAGGAGGCCGTGATCCCCGACGAGCATCAGGTCCTGGCTCCGGCGCTTCTTCGCTCACAGCTGCTGGCGCTCCTCTACCAAGCAGTACGCAGCGGCGAGATGACCAAGAAGGACGCCGAGCGCCAGCTCAACTACGTGCGTGGGCTGCGGATTCGACTGCTCGGAGACCGCGTCCTTCAGGCCGTCGCATGGAAGGTCGCCGACCAGCTCGGGTGGCCCGACACGTTTGACGCCGAGTACGTCGCCCTGACCCAGCTCCAGGCTGACGCATTCATCACGCTCGATGTGGAGCTCGCCCACGCTGTGAAGGACTTGGTGAGGATCGCGCCCATCGAGGCACTGTCCTGACCCCCACGCTTGAGCAGCTCAAAGCGGCACTGCCCTGGTCGGGCTGATCAGATATCAATAAGGAGGGGCTCAGAGCAACGTCCTCTCACGCCGCATAGTGCGCGCCGTGCCATCAGCGGATACCAGCAAGTTGTCTCAAGCACATGACCCGCGGTGGTCGCGGCAGCCGTCAGGAGATCGCGGCCTTTACGAGCTCGACGACCTTCTTCTCCACTACAGGACTCCACCGCAGGAGCGCACCCGAGGTTCAACGCCACGTGCACCGAGTCGCGGTTGGTCAGAACGCCGAAGACGCGGCATCCGACCTTGGCGATGAGGTGATCGACACGACGAACCTCGGTCTCGAAGAAGCCATCGAACAAGCTCTTTGAGACCCATCAGCCCTAGAAGCCGGCGTTTCGCAACATGAAGTCGCGCTCGGGGTCACGCCCCATCGTCGGGTCCGGGGGCGGCTCGGTTTCCTGGGAGGCGATCATGTCCTCTGGTCGGATGCGCTCAGGCAGCTTCCGGAAGCGGGCGGATGACGCCGTCTTGTCCCGGCCCGCCGTACTCGTTGCCTCAACCATGATCGTCACCTCGTTGACAGTGTCCGGCGAAAGCAGCCCAGGAACAAGCCGTCGTCCATGGACCCTCCCGAAACGGCGCCCTGGCCCTCTCGGAAACTGCGCGTCAAGAATGCTTGACAAATTCGATTCGTCAATTAAACTTGACGCATGAGCGAAACCGCTGACCTGGCATCGACAGCCAGTGGCGCTGACCCGCGAATGGGGTTGAAGGCCGCCTCCGCGCTGCGTCGTCTGGCCGAGACCCTGGAGGGCGCCCAGGTCGCCAATGCCCGCCGCCAGGGGTGGTCCTGGCAGGACATCGCCGAGGTACTCGGGGTGAGCAGACAAGCAGTGCATCAGAAGCATTCAGCGGCAGAGAAGCGAAAGGGTGGTCGAATTGTTTGAGCGATTCACTGAAGGGGCCCGGGCGGTTGTCTCGCTCGCAGTGGAGCAGGCGGGCGAGCTCGGCCACGACTCCGTCGGCACTCAGCACCTTCTCCTCGGGCTGCTCAGCCCCAAGACGGGAGCCGGGTACCAGGTCTTGCACGGCGCGGGACTGGATGCGGTTCGGGTGCGTGAGGTGGTCCGGCTGCGCACTCCGGGAGACGGTTCTCTGACACGCGAAGATGCGGAGTCACTCCGTTCGGTTGGCATCGACCTGGACGTCGTTCTTGAGCACCTGACGGAATCTTTCGGCCCCGAAGCTGTCCCACCCGGTCAACCTCGCCGCGGACGGCCGCGATTCTCGCCGCGGTTCTCACGGCCTGCGAAGAAGACCCTTCAGCTGGCGTTGCGCGAAGCGATCTGGCTCAAGGCCGGTGCCATCGGAAGCGAGCACATCCTGCTCGGGCTGCTGCGGTGTGACGACAGCGATATCAACGCGGTCCTGGCAGAACTCGGCGTCACGTCCGACGACCTCCGCAAAGCCACTCTGCGGACCATCGGCCGCGCAGCCTGAGGTACTACGCAGCCTCGCACGGTGGGAACGCGAACCTTCATCGACCGCCCCTTCCTGTGCACTTACACGTCAAGCCCTATCCGAGATCGGCAGCAGCCCACCAGAGACTTACGTCCCATCCGTGTGTTGGAGGGCGGTTTGCCACCCGACGAGTCGGCGAGGTCGATACGGTGAACGCACCACAGGGCCTTGGAGACAGACGTGACGGCTTGGATCATGCGGGCAGTGCCGGAAGCGCGAGCTTGAACCCTCACTCGGCCATGCCCCAGCAAGACAGGTCGGGTCCGCGGACCAGGGCACGACGCGTCGCCAACCTTCGTTACTTCACTGTGCATGACCCTTCCCGCCGAGAGCTGCCACGGATGGCTGTTGCCGGAGCAGTGATAGCCGTGGTTCTTCTCCTGGCCGCATGCACCACCGACTCCGCCGATGTGGTTCGTCCTGGCCCGCCCGCGGCGGCTCCTCGGGCGGTCGCCAACGGGTCCTTGCCTGTGGTTCGGCCGCTACCGGCCCCGGTGGCAACGTGCACGAACGCTCCGGCGGGATGGAGCGCGCTGGAGAACCGCCGGCTCGGGGCCAACGGCCTGCCGCCGGGCGGGTCCGTGCCGGGGATCGGAGAGGTGGGTGGCTACCTTGACTCCTTCACCGCGGTATGCGGTCAGAAGATGTCCGTGCATCTGTCCGCCTACCGCGGTCCCACGCAGGTGCGCCTTCGCGCCCTGAGGATCGGCGACTACCAGGGTCGGGGCGCTCGGCTGGTCTGGCAGTCGCCCGTGCTGACCGCCCACCGGCAGCAGGAGGGCGTGCCGACCGGCCCGGACCGGGTCATCACCGAGCGGTGGCCGGTTGCGGCGACCATCCCGGTCGACGCCAGCTGGCCGCCGGGCATGTACCTGATCGAGATTGCGCCGCTCGGGCCGGGCCGACGGTCGTTCATCCCCCTCGCGGTCCGCACCTCCGGCGTGCGATCACGATACGTCGTCGTGCTCAGCGACCTGACCTGGCTGGCCTACAACGACTACGGCGGCCGCAGCCTCTACTTCGGCCCGGGCTCGACCCACACGCAGCGTGTGGCCAACCGCTCATATGTGGGCTCGACCGACCGTCCGCTTGCCGGCGCCGGCCTGCTGCGGGCGTTCTTGATGGATGTCCCGTTGATCAGGTTCTTGTCCCGCAACGGCTTCTCCTATGACGTCACCACTGACAGCTCCCTGGACGCTACGCCCGCTCAGCTGGTGGGCCAGACGACGGTGCTCATCGGCGGCCACAGCGAGTACTGGACCAGGCGCATGTATGACGCCGCCCTCCAGGCGCGCGATGCGGGCACGAACTTCGGTTTCCTCGGCGCCAACGAGATCTACTGGCAGGGCCGGATCGAGCGCGACGCGAGAGGGCGGGAGACCGCCCTGACGGTCTACCGCGACTCCACTCTTGATCGACTGGCCAAGGCCAACCCCGCTGCCACCACCATCGAGTGGCGCCATCCACCGCTGTCGCGAGACCCCGCCGCTCTGGTCGGCGTGGGCATGTCCGTGGTCGGCGTGCATGGCGCCTACGTCGTGAACACCACACCGGACTGGCTCTTCGCTGGAACGAAGTTGCGGAAGGGCTCCGTCCTGGAGATGGCCTACGGCAACGAGGTCGACGCCCAGGAGCCCCCGACCGGCCACTCCCCGGCCAACCTGCAGGTGGTGCTCCACGGGGTGGCTGTCGCGACCGGCAGAACCAGGCCGTCCTCGGTCACGGCCGCCTACTACAACGCGCCCAGCGGCGCCGGTATCTTCGCCGCCGGGACGACGTACTGGGTCTG
>PKWT01000057.1:0-461 GCA_003132125.1 Micrococcales bacterium
CTGCGCTACCGCGGCGTCAACATCAACGATCTGGTCGGGCGGGTGTCCTTCGGCGACGTCTGGGGCCTGCTCGTTGACAACGAGTTCAACCCCGGCCTGCCGCCGGCCGAGCCGTTCCCGCTCCCGGTGCACACCGGTGACGTGCGCGTGGACGTCCAGAGTGCCTTGGCACAGCTTGCCCCGGTCTGGGGATTCCAGCCGATGCTGGACATCGACGCCGCGCAGGTGCGCGAGGATCTCGCCCGAGCCTCCGTCATGGCCCTGTCGTTCGTCGCCCAGTCCGCACGCGGCCAGGACCAGCCGATGGTGCCCCAACGCGAGGTCGACAAGGCACACTCCATCGTCGAGCGCTTCATGATCCGGTGGCGCGGCGAGCCCGACCCACGTCACGTCGAGGCGGTCGACGCCTACTGGGTGTCCGCCGCCGAGCACGGGATGAACGCCTCGACGTTCACCGCACG
>PKWT01000057.1:582-6009 GCA_003132125.1 Micrococcales bacterium
CGCTTCGCCGTCGCGGCCGCTCTGGAGAAGGCTGCGCTCGACGAGCTCCATGCCCGTCGCCCCGATCGGGTGCTCGCCACGAACGTCGAGTTCTGGGCCGCCGTCCTGCTGGACTTCGCCGAGGTTCCCGCGGCGATGTTCACGCCGATGTTCACCTGCGCACGCACCGCCGGGTGGTCTGCCCACGTGCTCGAGCAGAAGCGCACCGGTCGTCTGGTCCGTCCGTCGGCTCGCTATATCGGCGAGGGACCACGCGGCCCGGAGGACGTCGCCGGGTGGACCGACGCCGTCTCAGCGGGTCACGTCCGCTGATCCGTCCGCTTATCCGCCGACGGGTCGATCCGGGTCTGATCCTGGATCGACCCGTCCGCGATCGACCCGTCCGCGAGCTGAGATCTACATCCCAAAGAACGGACGGCCTGTCCGCCAAGCCAGAGTGGCTGACAGACTGGCGACCCAGCGATCTGCCAACGGTGTCGGGTCGGGTTACTTGCCCACCGCTCTCACCCTGAGGTGATTCTTCGTGACTGACCCCGCCACGCTGTCCATCCCCGCCGAGCTCCTGCCCCAGGATGGTCGATTCGGCTGCGGGCCCAGCAAGGTCCGCCCCGAGCAGGTCGACCACCTGTTCTCGCTCGGTCGTACGGTCCTTGGGACTTCTCATCGCCAGGCCCCTGTCAGGAACCTCGTGGGCCAGATCCGCGAAGGGCTGGCCGACCTGTTCAGCCTGCCCGAGGGCTATGAGATCGTCCTTGGCAACGGCGGCTCGACCGCCTTCTGGGACATCGCCGCGTTCGGCCTTGTCCGCGAACGCGCCCAGCACCTGGCGTTCGGTGAGTTCTCGGCCAAGTTCGGCTCGGTCACCCAGAAGGCCCCGTTCCTTGGCGACTCGACGATCATCGAGGGCGCCCCGGGGACCTTGACCACGCCGGTGGCAGAGGCGGGCGTGGACGTCTACGCCTGGCCGCACAACGAGACCTCGACCGGCGTCATGGCTCCGGTGAAGCGGGTTGAAGGCGCCGACGAGGGTGCGCTGGTGCTGATCGACGCCACCTCAGGTGCCGGTGGCCTGCCCGTCGACCTCGCCGAGACTGACGTCTACTACTTCGGGCCGCAGAAGTGCTTTGCCTCTGACGGCGGTCTCTGGCTGGCAGCCTTCTCCCCGGCCGCATTGGCTCGAGTCGACGAGATCGCGGCTTCGGGCCGCTGGGTGCCTGACTTCTTCAGCTTGCCGACCGCGATCAGCAACTCTCGGCTGAACCAGACCTACAACACCCCCGCCGTGGCGACCTTGGCGCTGCTGTCCAACCAGATCGACTGGATCAACGGCAACGGCGGTCTGGACTGGGCGGTGAAGCGCACGACCGACAGCTCCACCCGGCTCTATGAGTGGGCGCAGGCCACGTCATACACCTCGCCGTTCGTGGCGGACCCGGCCGCGCGCTCGCTGGTCGTGGGAACGATCGACTTCGACGACGACGTCGACGCCACCGCGCTCGCCATCGCGCTGCGCGCCAATGGAGTCGTCGACGTCGAGTCCTACCGCAAGCTCGGACGCAACCAGCTTCGCGTGGGGATGTTCCCTGCCATCGACCCTGAGGACATCTCGAAGCTCATCTCGAGCATCGAGTACGTCGTCAGCAGGCTCGGCTGATCAGAGACGTCTGCCGATCAGACAGCTCCCCCGATCAGACCGGGGAGCCGGGACGTACCAACGCCACGAACGTCCCACCGGGCGCGAACAACAAGGGGTTACCCGCAGCATCCTTAAAGGTTGTGGGGGCGCTGAGACTCGGTCGCGACCACGTGCCTTCGATCCGCCGACCGTTGCGGAACAGGACAACACGACCGGACCCGATCGTCTTGGTGTACATCGAGACATTGTGGTTGACGTCGATGTCCGAGCGGTCAGCGCTTATCTGGCAGACCTGCACGAGCACGTTGGGCATGGCGACGGGATCGCCACTGACGGTGAGGAGCCGACGGCGGTCAATGGTGCGAACGTAGCGGGCGAGCTTGGCGTCCCAGACGAACCCCACGGACGTGGATCCCACGCGAGTGCTAACGATCGCCGCGGTCTTGGCACCGACAAGGCGAGGGTCACTGGCTGCCCAGGTGAACCCCACGTTGCGCACGCCGTCCCCCTTGACGGCGGCACTCACCTTGGCCAGGTCTGAGACGAGGTTGTATGGCGCCGGACGCGAATGGTCACGGAGGAAGCCCACCTGCCCACGGTCGTTGATCACGCTGTGCAGGCTTGAGCCGTCCAGAACACGAAGGGGGTTACGCGCGCCCCCACTGGCGACGATGATGATGCGACCGTACTGACCGAGCAGCTCTGGGTCGCTGGAGCGAATGCTGCGGACGGCCATGACCTTGGGCTTGGCGCTGGCGAACACCGCGACCATTCGCGACAACCCGCCCTCGGCCTCCTCGATGTAGATCACATCGGCCTTCTCCAGCCCCATCGAGGGCCGAGCGGCCGCGGTGTCATCGATCTTGACCGCGACCACGGGGCCCGTGAGCGACCCCGGAAGACCGGTCAGGGGATTGATGGTCTCGACGGGCGTCGGAGTGGGGGTGGGCGTGGGCGTCGCCGTCGTGGTGGGACTCGACGCCACCTTGGGCTTGGCATCGCTGCTGCACCCCCCGATGGTTGTTGCCGCCAGCGCGCCCACGGCGACCGCCGTGATCATCCGAACGACAAATCCGGCACTCTCGTCCGACCCAGCACTGCGCACGTCGTTCCCCACTCGTAGATCATTGGATGTCCGAATTCAACCATGTGTCGGTCTCTGACCGACCCGTGGGCTGTCAACGAAGCAGTGGTCCGATGAGGGCTGCCGCCAGCATGGCGGTGAGGGCGATGAGCACGATGTAACGGCGAAATCGGGGAGTCATCAGCTGGTCATCTCAGGCACGGGCTGGATCATCTCACCGCGGGTGACGCGTAGCCGTGGACGCTCATGGCGGTGGAAGGTCACGCGGACGTTTTCGCTTCGCACGAGGTACAGGATGGTGGCGAGGACCGCCAGCCCCGTGCTGACACTGCCAATCAGGATGGTCCAGCGGGGCCCCCAGGCCGAGCCGATCCACCCTATGAGCGGTGCGCCAAGGGGCGTGCCACCCATGAAGACCGCCAGGTACAGCGCCATGACCCGACCGCGCATGGCCGGGTCGACGCTGAGCTGGACCATGGCGGTGGCGGTGGTGATAACCGTGAGCGCCGTCAGCCCGACCGGGATGAGCAGTACCGCGAACCAGACGTACGAGGGGGCGAGCGCGGCGGCGGCCGAGGCCACGGCGAAAGCGCCATAGGCCACCAGAAGGACGCGCAAGCGCGGGTTCGGGCGCCTCGCCGATAGCAGCGCAGCAGAGAGGGATCCGACGGCCATGATCGAGCCCAGCAAGCCATATCCGCCTGCGCCCTTGCCGAACACCGCGGTGGCCATGAGCGCCGTGGTCATCTGGAAGTTCATCCCGAAGGTGCCCAGCACGAAGACGAGCGCCATGATCAGGATGATGTCGGGACGGCTGCGGACATAGCGAAGACCCTCGCGGATCTGCCCCTTCCCGCGTTGGCGCGGCGAGATATTCAGCTCACCCGTCCGCATCCTCGCCAGCGCGAACAGCACCGCCGCGAAGCTGAGCGCATTGAGGAAGAATGCCGGACCGGTGTCGAAGGCTGCAATGACCAGCCCTGCCAGGCCTGGCCCGATGAGGCGGGCTCCGTTGAAGGACGCACTGTTCAGGCCGACGGCATTGCTCAGCGAGTCGTGGGGCACCATCTCGGAGACGAAGGTCTGACGGGCCGGGTTGTCCAGCGCCGTCGCGGCTCCCTGGACGAAGGCCAGCAGGTAGATGTGCCAGAGCTGAACCGCACCGGTGACGACCAGAATGCCGGTCAGCAGCGAGGTCAGGGCCATCGCGCTCTGGGTGGCAAACAAGATGCGTCGTTTCGGGAAGCGGTCGGCGATCATCCCCCCAAAGGGCGCAAAGAGCGCGAGGGGAGCGAACTGCAGTCCCGTCACGATCCCCAACGCGACGGGTGGCGCCACAGACGTGTGGGGGGCCAGAACGGTCAGGACCAGCCAGTCCTGGGCAACCCGGCCCATCCAGGTCCCGGTGTTGGAGACGAGGGCTCCGGCGGCGAAGAGGCGGTAGTTGTAGATGGACAGGGAGGCGAAGGTGGGACTCATTCGCTGGCCACCCGGGTGAGGATCGCCGTGGCCTTGATCAGGACCTCACGTTCGTCGGCCGTAATCCCCCTGAGCCTGCTCGCCATCCAGGCATCGCGCTGGCGGCGAGTCTCCTTGAGCAGCGACGCTCCCTCGGGCGTCAATGAGATGAAGACCTGGCGCCCGTCCAGCGGGTCGTCCTGGCGCGTGACAAGTCCGCGCTCGACCAACGCTGCCACGGTGCGAGTCATGCTCGGGGGGCTCACACGTTCGATCTCGGCGAGCTCGCGAGGCGTCAACGCGGTCTTTTCGAGCCGGGCCATGACACTGAGCTGGTGGGGCGCCACGAGCTGAGTGCTCTCGAACCGAACGCGCCGGCTGATTCGCATGCACGCCAGGCGAAGGTCGTTCGCGAGGTGTGCAAGCGACATCGATGCCGCGGACTGCTTTGATCGCACCGGCGCGATGTTTGGCGCCGGCTGTGGTGTTCGCATTCTGGGTGGCATGAGCTCCGTTCGGTCTACTTAGCCTAACTCATTACTCAGGCTAAGTATTCCGGTTCCACAGAACTCGCGTGCGAACCCGAGTGCCGGCACGCATGCCAACCTGAAGGTCAGCCGACGCCGAGAACGTTCTTGATCGGGTCGATTGCGAAGTACACGACGAACAGGCTGGCGATCCCCCACATCAAGGGGTGAATCACCGAGAACTTGCCGCGCACGACCTTGATCAGGACGTACACGACAAAGCCCGCGCCGATACCGGCCGTGATCGAGTAGGTGAACGGCATCAGGACGATTGTCAGGAAGGCCGGGATGGCGATCTCCAAGTCGTCCCAGTCGATGTTCTTGACCTGCTGCATCATGAGGAAGCCGACCACCACGAGGGCCGGAGTCGCGGCCTCGTAGGGAACCACCGCAACCAGCGGCGCCAGGAACGTGGCGACAAGGAAGAGCAGGCCGGTCACGACCGAGGCGAGGCCTGTGCGCGCGCCCTCGCCGACTCCCGCGGCCGACTCGATGTATGCCGTGTTGCTGCTGACGCCGCTCGCGCCACCAGCGACAGCGGCCAGCGAGTCGACGATGAGGATCTTCTGGGAGTTCGGCGGATTGCCTTCCTTGTCGAGCAGTCCGGCCTCGGCACCGATGGCAACCATCGTGCCCATCGTGTCGAAGAAGTCGGCGAGCAGGAGCGTGAAGACGAGCAGGATCGCCGACACAGCCCCGATCTTGCTGAAGGAGCCCAGCAG
>PKWT01000057.1:6018-7164 GCA_003132125.1 Micrococcales bacterium
ACGATGGCCAGAAGGGTGGCGCCGATGATGCCGATGAGGATCGCGCCCTTCACCTTCTTGACCAGCATCACAATGATCGCGACCAGTCCGATGACGAAGACGAGCATCGGCCAGCCAGCCAGGAAGCCGCCGACCCCGAGCTCGACGGGAACCGGACCGGCGGCCGGCTTGCGGACGATGCCAGAGTCGACGAGGCCGATGATCGTGATGAACAGGCCGATGCCCACGCTGATGGCGATCTTCAGCTGTGCCGGGATGGCCTGGAGAACGGCCTTGCGGAAGCCGGTCAGCACCAGGACCGTGATGATCAGCCCCTCCATGACGACCAGCCCCATGGCATCCGCCCAGGTCATGCCCGGCAGCTTGGCGATCCCGAAGGTCACGAACGCATTGAGGCCCAGACCCGTAGCTAGCGCAAGCGGGTAGTTGGCCACGACCCCCATGAGCAGGGTCATCACACCGGCCACCAGGGCCGTCGCCGCGGCCACCATCGCGAGGTTGGGGTGGCCACCACCACCGAGAAAGCCACCGGTCGCGTCGGCCTGGGTGCCGATGATAAGGGGGTTGAGGACGACGATGTAGGCCATGGTGAAGAACGTGGCGAAGCCGCCTCGGATCTCCCGGGCGGGAGTGGAGCCTCGTTGGGTGATCTGGAAGAAGGAGTCGAACGCACCGCGCACGCCGGCGGGCTTCTTAGAACTACCGGCGGGCTTCTTGGAAGTAGCAGTCGATGGCATGGCGCTCAGCGTAGAGCGTCCACGGCCTTTCTTCGCGCTGGGACACATAGGGTTGTCGATGTGAGTCCTCAAGAGCCGGAGCCGATCGCCATCGACACCATCAAGGTGATCGAGATCGGCATCGCACTCTGGGTCGTTGCGCTTGGTGTCATCATGCTCGTCCCGGCGCTTCACCTGGGCGACAAGCACTGGTGGCCGTGGGCCTGCGCCTCAGGAATCGTCGGTGGCGGGCTCGCACTCTGGTACGTACGGCGCGGCCGTGGAAACGCGGCAACCGCACTTCGCTCGCGCACCCCCTGACCCGACGTTGTCCCAAGGCTCGTGGGGGGCCGGCAACGTGAACGCAAGCGCTACCAGCGGTATTCGACGCCGGTCAGGTCCTCACTGACCTGCCAGAGCTGCGCCGCAA
>PKWT01000296.1:0-3357 GCA_003132125.1 Micrococcales bacterium
GGTTGCGATAGAGCCTCATCAGCCGCTCGATCTCGTCGTCGGCCACGGACACCATGCCGCCCTCGCCGGAGGTCATGTTCTTGGTCGGGTAGAGCGAGAACATGCCGAACGTGCCGAATGCGCCCACCGGTATGCCGTTCAGCGACGCGCCGTGCGCCTGGGCGGCGTCCTCGAAGATCTTCAGGCCGTGCTTGTCGGCGACCGCCTGCAGACCGGTCATGTCGGCCGGATGACCGTAGAGGTGAACCGGCATGATGCCGACTGTCTTGTCGGTGATGGCGGCCTCGACCGCTGCGGCGCTGAGACAGAAGCTGCCGGCGTCGATGTCGGCGAAGACTGGCGTAGCGCCAGTCAGGGCAACGGAGTTGGCCGTCGCCGCAAAGGTGAAGGAGGGNNAGGCCCGAGGTGCCGGAGTTGACGGCGACGCAGGCGCGGCCGATACCGAAGTGCTCGGAGAACTCCTTCTCGAAGGCCGCGACCTCGGGGCCCTGGGCGAGCATGCCGCTGCGCAACACGCGGTCGACAGCCTCACGCTCCTCGGCACCGATGAGCGGCTTGGCCGGAGAGATGAATTCGTTCATGACTGTGGTGCCTCCATCAGTCGTTCATTGGCTTCGACATACATTTCGCCGGTCTGTGGGCACCTGAAGGTGCCCTCGCCCGCCGGTTCCAGGGGGACTCCAGCGCGCCCGACCCAGCGTATCCGCCGTGCGGGAACGCCCGCGACGAGGGCGAAGTCGGGCACATCCTTGGTCACCACGGACCCGGCGGCAACCAGTGCCCACCGTCCGATCGTGACCGGAGCAACGCATACGGCCCGGGCACCGATCGACGCGCCCATGCGCACCGTGACGCCGACCGCCTCCCAGTCGTCGCCCCCTTTGATCGTGCCGTCCGGGGCGATCGAGCGGGGAAAGTGGTCATTGGTGAAGACCACTGCCGGGCCGACGAATACGCCGTCCTCGAGCACCGCCGGCTCATAGACCAGCGCGTAGTTCTGGAGCTTGCAGTTGTCGCCCATCGTCACGCCGGTCCCCACATAGGCGCCGCGGCCGATGATGCAGTTCTTCCCCAGAACGGCGCCCTCACGGACCTGCGCGAGGTGCCACACCGATGAGCCGTCACCGATGATGGCGTCCGGGGAGACATCAGCGCTGTCCTGAATCCGTATGCCCATCGTCACCTTTGCTGTTCGCGCGCGCGAGGCGCGGCGGGACCCGTCACGGGCTGGCGCCGGAGGGCGCAGAACCACGATAGAGCGCCNNGCTCGACTCGGGATGTCGGGCACCCTAGGTCGATGCCGCGCCACGTTCCCCTGCCGCCGGAGCTGAGCCGCCGACCTTTCACGGTTGCTCAGGCCCGCGCGTTGGGCCTGAGCGAGGGTCGGCTTCGACACCGCAGCCTGACTCGTCCGGCATACGGTGTGCGTCAGGCTGGGACGGATCCCCACGGGGCAGGTCTGACCCAGCGGGCTGAGGCCACCCAGTTGGTGCTCCCCGGCAGCGCGTTCTCGAACCTCACCGCGGCTCGACTGCTTGGGCTCCCGGTCCCCCATCGCTGGGTGGCCACCGAACCCCTCGATGTCATGAGCCTCACCACCGCCCCCACGATTCGACGGGCTGGTTGCTCGGGACATCGTGGCCTGGAGTCCCGACGCATCGTGGCGCGCAATGGTCTGCGCATCGTCAGCCCGGAGGACACCTGGTGCGATCTCGCGGCAAAGGGGGCTCTGGATCTGGACGGGCTGATCGTGTTGGGAGACGCGGTCGTCCACTACCGGCGCGGCATCCCGCTGGCCCAGTTGGCCGAGGCGGTCAGCCGACGTCGAGGCGGTCGCGGCAGCAGGCTCATGGCCGAGGCGCTGCCGCAGCTGAGGCCGCGCAACAACTCGCCGATGGAGACCAGGACCCGGCTGTTCTTCCTGCGTGGCGGGCTGCCGGAGCCGGAGCTGAACGTGGTGATCAACGACCGGGACTCGGGCCAGTGGCTCTCCGACTCGGACTTCGTCTGGCGTGAGCAGAGGGTCGTGGCCGAGTTCGACGGAGACCATCACCGCACCGATCGTCAGCAGTGGCAGAACGATGTGGCCCGTCGCGAGAACCTCGAGGACGACGGGTGGGCCTTCGTGCAGCTGACCTATGCGTCGGTGATGGTCTATCCGCGAAACCAGGCAACGATCCACCGCCTGCGTGGGCTGCTCGGGCTCATCGGCTCGTGAGTCCGGCCGCCACCCTCCCGTGAGGTCGGCCGCCACCCTCCCGTGAGGTCGGCCGCCACCCTCCCGTGAGGTCGCAAAGAACGCTCACCGGACAGCCTCGGATGAACGTTTATTGCTACTTCACGACCTCAACCCGGCGCTGGAACCGGCTCGGGAACGGGCTGGGGGGACTGCGGAACTTATCGGGCCAGGGCGCGGGGGCTGGTGATGAAGCCGATCCCCCAGCACCAGTGCATGACCCCCAGGACCATCGGCGTCTCCAGCCGGGTCCGGACGGGCTCACCAGAGCTGATCGCGATCCCGCCGACGGTGATCGCGACAAGGTAGCCGGCGGGCACGACCCACGCGGGCCAGAAGAAGAACCCGAGGACGATGGCCAGTGAGGTGCCCACGACCATGGTCGGCGGCGCGAGGTATCGCGCGCTGATGGTGCCCTCGTGGTGCTTGGCGACGATGCGGCGCCACCGGCCATAGAGGAAGTACTGACGGGCAAGGGCGCCCACCGTGCTGCGTGGTCGATAGGTCACCTTGAGCTCGGGCACGAACCACACCCGCCCGCCGGTCGTCCGGATCCGGTGGTTCAGCTCCCAGTCCTGGGCGCGCGCGAAGTGCTCGTCATAGCCGCCGACCCGCTGCAACGCGCTGCGCCGGAACACGCCGAGATAGACGGTCTCAGCCTCGCCCGGCTCGCCGCCGACATGGAACCTGGCGTTGCCGACGCCCAGCTTGCTGCGCATCGCCGCCGCCACAGCGCGCTCGAACGTCGTGACCCCCCGCGCGTCCATGACCCCGCCGACGTTGTCGGCATCGGCCCGCAGCAGCTCCGAGACCGCGACCCTCAGGTAGTCAGCCGGTATCTCCGCGTGGCCGTCGACACGGGCGACGATCTCATTGCGGGCAGCCTCGATCGCCGCGTTCAGGGCGTTGGGCGTCTTGCCGGTGGGGCTGGGCACCGTCCGCACCCGCGGGTCCGCCTCAGTCAGACTCTGGGCGACGGCGTCTGTGCGGTCCTGCGACGGTCCGAGGGCGAGGACGACCTCGAGCGCTCCCGGGTAGTCCTGGTCCAGGACCATGTGAACGGCCTGCTCGAGATGGCGTTCCTCGTTGAGCACCGGGATGATCACGCTCACCGAGGGCCA
>PKWT01000296.1:3412-3598 GCA_003132125.1 Micrococcales bacterium
AGCCGAACGGCACGTCAGGGGGCCGGGACGTCGTCCCAGACCCCCTGACGTGGTACTGGCTTGTTGACCAAGCCGCAGGTCGCTCAGATGCGGGGCCTGAAGGTCACCTGCCGATCGTGACTGCAGCCGCCTTCATAAGGGCGGCGGGGACCGCGCCGACCTCGCCGATCGCGTGAAGCGTGCCTA
>PKWT01000268.1:0-4637 GCA_003132125.1 Micrococcales bacterium
CCCGCCGAATCCCGTCATCCCCGTGCGCCGACTTCGCCGCCGGGCCGGTCGCCGCGCTCGGCCTTCAGCTGGATGCGGGCTTCATGATCGGCCTTGCGAAAGCCATGAAAATGGCCGGGGTGGTAGAGATGGGAACGGGTTTCGTGTGACGCAAGGCCGGGCCCGACCAGGAAGAGGGTGTGCTTCCACAGTTTGTGCTCCTTCGTGGTCTCGGCCAGGGTGGCGACCGTGCACCAGACGATGAGCTCGTCAGGCCAGCTGACCTGGTAGCCGATGACCACCGGTGTGTCCTCGGCGTAACCACCGGCGAGCAGTTCTGACTGCAGAACTCCGGAGCGGGCCGCAGACAGGAACACCGCCATGGTTGTGCCGTGGCCGGCGAAGGCTCGGATGGACTCCCCTGCCGGCATGGGGGTCTTGCCGCCCTCCAACCTGGTGAGGATCACCGACTGGCTGATCTCGGGGACGGTCAGCTCGAGGTGTTCGGCGGCTGCGAGCGCGGTGAACGCCGAGACGCCCGGGATGATCTCCACCGCGAGACCCAGCCGGTTGCACAGGGCGATCTGTTCGCCAACGGCGCCCCACAGTGCCGGGTCGCCGGAGTGGATGCGCGCCACTGTCAGACCGTCCGCTGCGGCCCGTTCGTACAGCGGCACGACTCCTTCCATGGGCAGCTGCGAGGAGTCGACGACCTCGGCACCCGGTCTTGCGTGCTCGAGGATGCCCGGGTGGACCAGGCTCGCGGCCCAGATGACGATGTCGGCGCGGCCGATGGCCTTCGCACCCCGAAGGGTGATGAGGTCCGGAGCTCCCGGACCCGCTCCAATGAATAGGACTGAACCGGTCATGCGAGCTTGCCTCCGCGGGTAGTACGGCTGGACGGTGCGATCACCGTTGACAGGTAAGGGATCTCGCCTTCGACCTCGCGCCCCTGCTGAACGGCTTGGTCGTGGCGCCCGAGATGGCTGCCGACGACGGCGGCGTCCAGACGCCCGTGGGAGGCGAGAGCCGCGCGCATGTCCGGCCAGTGTCGGCCACCTTTGTAGGCGACGATCGTCGCCCCGGTGAGTGCGCCGTGGCCGAGAATGTCGTCAATCGCGCTGGCGCCACCGAGCGCGGGAAACAGCACGAGCGGCTCGTTGCCCTCACACAGCACGGTGCTGCTTGCCGCAGCCAAGGCCTGCATGGCGGTGATGCCCGGCACGGTTCGGATCTCCACGTCGGATCGGGATTCTCGAACCGTTGCGGCCAGGTAGCTGAAGGTGGAGTAGATGTTCGGGTCGCCGATGGTGGCGAAGGCGATCGTCGTGGCGCCGTCATCGAAGGCTTTGAGAATCAGGGCAGCCGCGGCCTCCCACGCGCGGGTCCGGCGTTCAGACACCCCCCCGCGGTCAGTGAGGGCGAACGGGGCCCGGACGATCCTTGCCGTGTGTTTGCCTTCGTCCCTGTCGTCGCCGCCCGGGAGCAGGTGAGCGCGCACGATCGCCTCGGCATACCCGATCTCATCGCGATCGTCGCGAACCGGCACCACGACGAGGTCCGCTTCGCGCAGTGCCCGAAGTCCTTGCAGGGTAAGGAGTTCCGGGTCACCTGGCCCGACACCGACACCGATCAGCAGGCTCATCAGGCTCATCAGGCGGACCGTCTTTCGGTGACGATTGCGGCCAGCGGCTCCGTGGTCACGTCATCCAGGCGTAGATAGTCGGCGCCCAGGTCAACGGCCAGTCTTTCGGCCAGTCGCAGCTTGACCGGTCCGCGTTCGCAGTCCAGCACCACCACATCGTGTGCGCGCAACCCGGCGCCAGCGCGGGCGGCGCTGGCAGCGTCGGCCCGTCCGTCGGTGATCAGCAGGACCAGGGGGCGGCGCAGCGGATCCCGCAACCGTTCGGCACTGATGACCTGAACGGCTTTGGCCAACCCGGCGGCCAGTGGCGTGCGACCTCCAGTCTGGATCGCATCGAGTCGGCGGGCGGCGTTCTCCACCGAGCTCGTCGGCGGCAGGACGAGTTCGGCGCCCCTGTCCCGGAAAGTGATCAAGCCCACCTTGTCCCGACGCTGATAGGCGTCCAGTAACAGCCCCAGGACAGCCCCTTTGACCTCGGTCATCCGCGCTCGGGCAGCCATCGAACCGCTGGCGTCGACCACGAAGAGCACAAGGTTTCCCTCCTTGCCGCGCCGCTCAGCCCGTCGCAGGTCCGTGGCCGCCAGCAGGATCCGTCCGCCCCGGCGACCCCGGTCGATCTGGAACGGCGCCGCCGCGGCGAGCGTGGCTTGCAGGTGGAGGGGCCCGGTCGTCGCACTCGTCGGAAGGGTACCCACGGTCCGGCCGCGACCGGTCCGGGCCGCTGAACGACGGCCAGGGGTGCCGGCGGCCTTGCCAGTGCCCCGGATCAGCGGCGCCCGGCCTGCGTGCCCGGTCGGAGCGGTCTGAGGCTGGGTCGGTGAACTGCCGGAGTTCCGAGTCGAGGCGTCATCGCCGGAATCCTGGGTGGAGGACTCGTCGCCGGCGCTCGGCTCCTCCGGCGAAGGTTCAGCATCCGTGCCGGGCTGACCGCCGCCACCGGGACCGCCATCGCCGTCCGGGTCGCCGTCCGGGTCGGGTTCCGGCTGGTCTGGCGAGTTCTGGCTGGCCCGATCCAGCGCCTCGTCCAGTGCCTCGGTGTCCAGGCCAGGCTCATCGAAGGGGTTGCGGCGTTTCCGGTGGGGAAGGGCCAGCAGGGCCGCGGACCGGACGTCCTCGGCAGTGACGGTGGTGCGGCCCTGCCAGGCGGCATGCGCGGCGGCTGCGCGTGCGGTGACGATGTCGGCGCGCATGCCATCAACGTCGAATGCCGCGCAGACCTCGGCGATCTGTCGCAGCGCCGAGTCCGGCATCTGCACTTCTGGCAGCAGCATCTGGGCGGTGACGATCTGAGCGGCGAGTGTCTGCTCGGCATCTGCCCAGAGTTCGGCGAATCCGGCGGGGTCGGCGTCGGCGGCCAGGCGCCGTCTGACCACCTCGACCCGGGTCTGGGGGTCACGGCTCGCGGTGACGTCGACGGTGAGCCCGAACCGGTCCAGCAGCTGCGGACGCAGCTCCCCCTCCTCCGGGTTCATCGAGCCGATGAGCACGAAGCGCGCCGGGTGGCTGACGGAGACCGAGTCGCGTTCAACGTGGTTGCGGCCCATCGCCGAGGCGTCCAGCAGCACGTCGACCAGGTGGTCGGCGAGCAGGTTGACCTCATCGACGTAGAGGATTCCGCGGTGCGCGCCGGCCAGCAGACCGGGCTCGAAGGCCCGCACCCCTTCGGACAATGCTTTTTCCAGATCGAGGGATCCGACGACGCGATCCTCGGAGGCGCCGACGGGCAGCTCGACGAGCCGGGCCGGGCGCCAGGATGCCACCGGGTTGGTGTGCGGGCCGTCCGGGCATCCAGGTTCGACCGCGCCCGGGTCGCAGCCGAAGCGGCATCCGGTCACCACCGACACCTCGGGCAGCAAGGCGGCCAGGCCGCGTACGGCCGTCGACTTGGCGGTTCCCTTTTCGCCGCGGACCAGCACGCCGCCGATCGCCGGCGATACAGCATTCAGGATGAGGGCTAGCTGCATGGACTCTGAGCCGACGACCGCAGTGAACGGAAAACCTTGATTGGTCAGCGCTCTGTTGTTCGTCCCAGCGCCGTCAAGCACAGTCAAGGTCACGTTCGGTCCTCCAGATCGCCTTCGCTGGTCAGGTACACGGCGCGTAACTGGTCCAGTGTCTCTTGCTCGGGCTTGGCCCACATGCCTCGTTCCGCTGCTTCCAGGAGGCGCTCCGCGATGCCTCGTAGCGCCCACGGGTTGGACTTCTCCATGAACTCGCGGACGTCCTGGTCGAAGACGTAGGACTCGGCCAGCTGCTCATACATCCAGTCCTGGACGACCCCGGCGGTCGCGTCGTACCCGAACAGGTAGTCGACGGTGGCCGCCAGCTCGAAGGCACCCTTGTAGCCGTGCCGTTGCATCGCGGTGATCCACTTCGGGTTCACCACCCGGGACCGGAAGACCCGCTGGGTCTCCTCGGCCAGCGACCGTGTCTTCACTGCCGACGGCACAGCGGAGTCCCCGATGTAGGCGGCAGGCGCCTGACCAGTCAGGTGACGCACCATCGCCACCATCCCGCCGTGGTACTGGAAGTAGTCATCGGAGTCGACGATGTCGTGCTCGCGGGTATCGGCGTTCTTGGCTGCGACCGCGATTCGGGTGAAGCTGCGCTCCATGTCCGCCCGTGCCGCTATGCCGGGAACCCCGCGGCCGTAGGCATATCCGCCCCAGACCGCGTAAACCTCAGCGAGGTCGGCGTTGCTCTGCCAGTTGCCGGCATCGATCAGCGGCAGCAGGCCGGCGCCGTAGGCGCCCGGCTTGGACCCGAAGATCCGCAGGGTGGCGCGACGCCGGTCCCCGTGCAGGGCGAGGTCGGTTGCCACGTGGGCGCGGACGAAGTTCTGTTCGGCGGGTTCGTCCAGCGCGGCTACCGTCGCGACCGCGTCGTCCAGCAGGCTGATCACGTGGCTGAAGGCGTCGCGGAAGAAGCCCGAGATCCGGACCGTCACGTCAATCCGGGGTCGCCCCAGCTCCGCCAGGGACAGGATCTCGAACCCGGTGACCCGACGCGAGGC
>PKWT01000268.1:4646-10441 GCA_003132125.1 Micrococcales bacterium
ACGTCGTAGGCATTGCGTGACGGGATCGCTTTGGGGTCAACCGAATAGAAGTTGCGCCCAGTCGGCAGCACGGACACCAGGCCACGGGTCGGCGATCCGGATGGCCCGGGAGGGACGAAGCGGCCATCCAGTGCGCCGACCGTCCGGTCGATCTCGTCGGTGGTAGCGGCCAGCCGCGGGACCACCTCGTCCACTGCGAAACGAACGACAGCTTCGACTGCTGGAGCCGGACGGCCGAGCACCTCCGCAACGACCTCGCTGACGTGTTCACGTTGCCAGCCAAGGGTTTCCATGCCGAGCACGATCCGACGTGCGAGCCCTTCGACCAGGTCGATGACGTCCGACCCGGTGGCAGACGGCCCGTCGATCACCTCGCCCAGCTCCGGTCGAACGGGTGCCGGCCTGCCTGGCTCCGTGAGCAGGTCGGCTTCGGACAGGTTGAACTCGCGGGCCAGGACCGAGCGCAGTCCCGGCACCGAGTAGGACCCCCCGAACAGCTGTGCCGAGCGCAGAATCGCCAGCACCAGGTTCACCCGCGCCTCGCCCATCGGCGCATCGCCGAGGATGTGCAGGCCGTCGCGGATCTGGACGTCCTTGATCTCACACAGGTAGCCGTCGAGGTGTAGGGCGAAGGCGTCGAAGCCGTCCTCGTCGGGCATCTCGTCGGCGTTCAGGTCATGGTGGAGCTGNNTCCAGCAGCTGCTCGAGCTTGGCCATGTCGCCATAGGTGTCGGCTCGTGCCATCGGCGGAATCAGGTGGTCCACGACCACGGCGTGGGCTCGACGTTTGGCCTGGGTCCCCTCGCCGGGGTCGTTGACGATGAAGGGGTAGACCAGCGGCAGGTCGCCGAGCACCGCGTCCGCAGCGCATTCTGCTGAGTTGCCGAGCCCCTTGCCGGGCAGCCATTCCAGGGTTCCGTGCTTGCCGAGATGCACGACCGCGTCGGCACCGAACCCGCCGTCTGCCGGCGCCGCGGCGAGCCACCGATACGCGGCCAGGTAGTGATGGCTGGGGGGCAGGTACGGGTCGTGATAGATCGCGATCGGGTTCTCCCCGAAGCCGCGTGGCGGCTGGATCATCAGCGCGACGTTGCCCAGCAGCAGACCGGCCAGCACGATGTCGGTGCCGTCGATGTACAACGTGCCCGGCGGCTCACCCCAATGCTCGCGGATCTCGGCCTGGAGCTTTTCGGGAAGTGCCTCGAAGTGCCTCAGATAGTCGGCCAGCGGGACTCGCGCGGGCGCTGCGGACAACTGGGCCTCGGTCAGCCACTCGACGTCGTGGCCACCCGCGGCGATGAGCCGGTGGATCAACACGTCCGGGTCCTCGGGCACTGGACCGCCCACATCGACCCCAGACGCCGAAAGGGCATTCAGCAGCCGGACAGCGGAGGCGGGGGTGTCCAGACCGACGGCGTTACCGACCCGGGCGTGCTTGGTCGGGTAGGAGGACAAGGTGATCCCGATCCGCTTCTCCGCCGCCGGCACGTGGCGCAGCCGGGCATGGCGCCGCGCGATACCGGCGAGCCGCTGCACCCGTTCGGGGTCGGCCACGTAACGGGGTAACCCGTCCTCGCCAAGCTCCTTGAACGAGAACGGCACCGTGATGATCCGGCCGTCGAACTCCGGAATCGCCACCTGCATAGCCGCATCCATCGGCGTCATCGAGTTGGCCAGGGCCCAGTCGGCGCGCGAGGTCGTCAGGCAGATCCCCTGCATGATCGGGATATCCAACTCCGCCAGGGCACCGATACTCCAGGCACCTTCATCACCACCGGCCGACGCCTCAGCCGGCACCACACCGCCGGCGGCCAGCACCGTGACGATCAGCGCATCGCAGCCGTCCAGGAGCTGCAGCACCGGATGATCACGGCGGTCCAGCCCACGCAGCGAGGCGCAGAAGACTGGCACCGGTTGGGCGCCGGCGGCCTCGAGCCCAGCGACCAGGTCATCGATGAATGCGGTATTGCCGGACAGCTCATGCGCCCGGTAGTAGATGACCCCGACTCGGGGCCGTCCGTCCGGCGCAGGCAGCGATGCTCCGGCACGCAGGCCGACCTCGGGCATCGGGACCGGCGGGAGGAAACCCTCGCCGGTGCGCAGCACAGTGTCCGACAGAAAGGCAGCCAGCTGACCCAGGTTCTGCGGTCCGCCCTCAACCAGGTAGGTCAGCGCCTCCTGCGCAATACCGGCCGGGACCGTGGAGGTCGCCATCAGCTCCGCGTCCGGGCTGGACTCGCCACCCAGCACCACCGTCGGCACTCCCGAACCGAGTACCGAAGCCAGGCCCTCGGGCCAGGTCGCCCGCCCGCCGAGCAACCGGACCACAACCAGATTCACCTCGACCAACAGCGCGGGCAGGTCTGCCACCCTGACCCGGGACGGATTCGCGCACCGGTAGTCCGCCCCGCTGGACTGTGCCGCCAGCAGATCGGTGTCCGACGTCGACAGGAGCAGAATCATGCGGGATCTCCAATGGGTTCTGGTGCGATAAAGGCAGGACCTGACCCGTGACGAATATCGTCTGAGCTCTCCGCCCGCAGGAGGCGCAGCAACGAGGCCTCGCTCCGGGCGGTCGCGTTGGCCGGGACGATGTCTCGTTGCACCATCGCCGAGATGACCGACAGCACCCACGGTGTCCGGAGGCGAGCCCGCCCAACGAGCTCGGTGTCCCCGAGAAGCTCTGCGGGGTCGCCCTGGGTCACGCTGCCGTCCACCACCACGGCCACTTGGTCGGCCCAGGCAAGCGCGAGGTCAACATCGTGGGTGGCGAGCACCAGAGTGGTGCCGGCCGCCTGCAGCCGGTCGAGCGCGCCCATCGTGTCGGCGACCGCGGCGGGGTCAAGCCCAGCGGTCGGCTCGTCCAGGGCGAGCACGCAGGGGCGCATCGCGACCGCTCCGGCGATGGCGACCCGCTTGCGTTCACCGAAAGACAGCTGATGGGTCGGCCGGTCACGCAGATGGTCGACGGCGAGGAGATCGAGAGCTTCCTTCACCCGTTCTCTGACCTGGGCTTCCGGCAGATCGAGGTTCATCGGGCCGAACGACACGTCGGCGGCGACCGACGCGGAGAACAGCTGGTCATCGGGGTCCTGGGTGACAAGCTGCACCGTCTGCCGGTGCCTGCGTAACCCGGAGCGGGAGTGGTCGAGCGGACGCTGGTCGACCGCGACCTGTCCGCTGTCCGGCCTCAGCGCTCCGGAGAGGCAGCGCAGTAGCGTGCTCTTTCCCGAGCCGTTGGCTCCGAGGATCGCGAGCCGCGCGCCGGCGGGGACGTCGAGGTAGACATCGACCAGCACTGGGGGTCCACCCGGATAGGCGTAGCGCAGCCCGGTGAGCTGTACCGACTGGTGACTCATCCCAGTCCTGCCTGACGCAGCGCCGCAGGAAGAAGGGACACCGCGAACGAGGTCGCGGTCACCGCCGCGAGCAGGCCGACGCTGGCTGCAACGAACCGCGGCGAGGATGGATGCTCGTCGTCCAGGACCCGAAGCGGCCCGTCCAGGCCACGCCCGGCCAGACCTTCCTCCAGACGCCGGGCACGGCTCCAGGCCCTGGTCAGCACGGCCGCGGTGAGCATCGCGGCCGATCTCATCGTCGCCCGACGGCTGGCGTAGCCCAGTCGGGCGGTCTGCGCGGCACGGATCTCGCCGGTGGTGGCGAGCAGCACGAAAAGTAGGCGGTAGATCAGCCCCGCCAAGTCAAGGACCACGTCGGGCAGGCCATGACGCCGAGCCCACCCGAGCAGGTCTGAGATCGGCGTCGTGGTTGCCAGCAGGAACACCGAGGCGCTTCCGGCGATGGCGTGGCCCGCTGTCTGCACAGCCGCGGTCAGTGTCTGCGAGGTCACCGTGAACCCGAGTACGCCCCCGCTGCCCCGGGTCACGGCGATGCTGAGCGCGCCCAGAAGGATGAACCCCAGGGGACCACCTGCTGCCGCTGCCAGCACCCGGCCGGGAACCCCGGCCGGGCCGACTGTCAGCGCGATCGAGACGACAGCCACGATGAGGGTGCCCGGCCACGCCGGAAGGAGCAGAGCGCACAGCACCAGTCCGAAGGCAAGGAGCACCTTGTCGCCAGGGGAGCGGTGACGCCATGGGCTCGCCCATGCCGCGACGTCGATCGCGAGTCCTTGCACGATTCAGGTGATCGAGACTGAGCTGGCCTGGTCGACCGCGACTGAGCTGGCTGGTTCAGTCGCGGCCCCTGCTGTGGTTTGGCGCCGCCCGGACAGGCGGCCCAACGCAAAGCCGAAGGCGCCGGCTCCCAGCGCGGCCTGCAGCGCGAACAGTCCGGACTCCACCTCACTCGAGGAGGGCTGGAACAGGGGGTGGAACCACGGCTTGTAGTCGGGGTCAACCTCCTGAACTGTGGTGACAGCGACGCTGTCCGACCCGGCGTAGGCAGACCCAGCGGGCTGGCCGTTGGTGTTCATCCCGAACGCCAGGGGAATGGCGAACAGGGCGATGACACCGATGAGGAGCAAAAGGTTGACCACACGGGACCGGGGCATCTCGACTCTCCCTAGATCCTGGAGCCGGCTGGAGCCGGTTCCTGAGGGGTCGGCGGGAGTGCGCGATCCAGGCCGAGTGACCGTAGCTCGTTGGGCGCGATCTTGCCGAGCAGCCGGAACACCAGCACTCCGAGCAGTCCTTCGGCGATGGCTATCGGGATCTGCGTGACGGCAAAGACGCCCAGGAAGCGGATGGTCGAGGCGAGGGCTCCACCAGTCGGGTCGGGGTGGGCGAGCCCGAGCTGGACGGCCGTCGTCAGGTAGGTCGACCAGTCGGACAGCATCATCGCGGCGAAAACCGCTACCGAGAACGGTGCCCGAAGCGCCAGGGTCAGCCGGTAGGCGCCGTAACCGACCCATGGCCCGACGATGGCCATCGAGAACGTGTTGGCGCCCAGGGTGGTCAGCCCGCCGTGTGCCAGCAGCAGCGCCTGGAACAACAGCACGATGCAGCCCATCAAAGCCATCACCGGTGGTCGGAACAGCACCGCGCCCAGTCCCGTCCCGGTGGGGTGGCTGGAACTGCCGGTCACCGACGGGAGCTTGATTGCGGACAGCGCGAAGGTGAAAGCCCCTGAAGCGCCGAGCAGCAGCCTCGACTCGGGCCGCTCCCGCGCCTCCTTCGCCACAGCCCGTGCCCCATGAACGACGAACGGGGCAGCGGCGAGTGTCCACGCGGTGGCCTGCAGCGGTGGCAGGAACCCTTCAGCGATGTGCATGACCTGCCACCTCCGCGGCCACCGGGCGGGCCACGAGGGACAGGGGTCGCTGAGACTCAAAGGTGACCGGACGAGTGAGATGACCTGTCGCGCCGGGAAGCCCCGGCGCCTGGGTGGGTTGAGGGGTCATCTGGCGAGCAGACAGTGCATTCATCGATTCCTCCGTTGGGTGTCCGCGCCCTGGGCAATTCCCGACGGCTGAAGTATCTGGCTTCCGGATCAACGCTTACCCCACGTCCCAGCCATACGGCCGGGCATTGTGGGACTCACTCATCGGTAACAGTGGCGGGACCGCACCGGATTCACACCGGACTTCCTTCACTGCCGTCGTGGTCGGAACTTAATCACACCGGCGCAGACCGGTCAACGCGGGGGCCAGAGTCCACCCGCGAGGCTGTTCTGAGTTCCACAGAACCTGAGCGGCGGCCCCGGTGGGTATCAGGCCACGTTCACGGCTTCATCTTGACGAGTGGCAACGACAGGCTGCGCGGCCGCGCGTTGGCGGAGCAGGTCCCGGCCGAGCACCGCGTACAGGGTGGCGCTGACTGTGAAGCCGAGGAGGT
>PKWT01000268.1:10503-10634 GCA_003132125.1 Micrococcales bacterium
GTCGGGACCAGCCCGCTCGACTCGAGGCAGGCTCTGTCGTAGCTGCGGCGCATCGCCATGTCGACGATGAATACTGCCGCCCAGGTTGCGATCCCGCAGGCGAGTAGCTGGACGAAGCTCACCAAGAACCC
>PKWT01000119.1 GCA_003132125.1 Micrococcales bacterium
GCCGCCTTGTGGATGATCGCCCCGAGGAACTGCCGCTGCCGCTGCACGCGGCCGATGTCCCCGAGCGGGTCGGAGTATCGGGCACGGACATAGCCCAAGGCGTTGGGACCATTGAGCGTCTGGCATCCGGCCTTGAGGTTGATGCCGGCCTTGGGGTCGTCCATCGCGTGTTTCACACAGATGTCGACGCCGTCGAGGCTGTCGACGACCGAGGCGAAGCCGCCGAACCCGATCTCGACGTAACCGTCGATGCGGATACCGGTGACCTGTTCGATGGTCCGGACGAGCAGCTTGGGCCCACCCAACGAGTAGGCGGCGTTGATCTTGTTCTTCCCGTGACCGGGGATCGGCACATAGCTGTCACGAGGCAGTGAGATGAGCGCTGCTGGCCCCCCCCCAGACGGAACATGGACAAGGATGATCGAGTCGGTCCGCTTGCCCTCGGCAACCGCGGTCGAGCCGGTGTGCAGCTGCCTCTGCTGCGCGGCCGTCATCCCCTCGCGGCTGTCGGAGCCCACGAGAACATAGTCGTAGCCCTTGGACACCGCCGGCCGCGCGCCGTCGGGACTGGCATTGACGCGTTGCACGTTTCCCCACGCGTGGAAGGGCACCCACACCATGAAGGCCAACCAGGCCACCACCAGGATCGCAACGACGGCGAGGGCCCAACGCCAACGCCGACGACGGCCGCGCCCCCGGTCAACGTCCTTGTCGTGATCGTGTCCGCCAGACCCTTGGCGCGGGGATGAGACGCGGGCGCCGCCTCGGGTGCGCGTATCCACCTCGTAGACATCGTCCACGAGCTGATCGTCACGACCCGGCATGGGGCGACTCCTGCTGCGGTGGTCCAGCCTGAGCGAGCTGCGGCGGGCCGGCCTCGTCCAGGGCCAGCCGCCGGGCGAGCTTGGTGTAGCGGGTCTCGAGCTCGCGGAACCTCACGTAGGTCGTCAAGGTGAAGCTGAGGAAGGCGACGACCAGGGCATACAGCACCATGTCGGTTCCTCGGCCGACCCCCACGAGCCTGGCGATGTGGTTCCAGATCGTCGGGAACAGGATGGACCAGACCGCAAATGCGGCGAAGAGCAGCAAGCCGAGGCGACGCACGGCCTGGGTGCGGGCACCTCTGTCGCGAAGGAGTCGAACGGCGGTGATGACGACAACGACGATGAGGACGAGCTGGATCAGGACGATCTTCATGGTGTGTGCCCTCCGCAGGCCCGGTGATCGGTCGTCATCGCAGGATCAGGTCGGCCAGGATGTTGATGGAGTTCCACAGCGACTGGCCCTTGGCCTTGGAGTAGTCGGTGTAGAGGATGTGCACGGGATGCTCCACGTAGCTGGCCTTGAGCGCGCCGATCTGGGCGACCAGCTCACTGGCGTGCGCCATGCCGTTCTGGGTGATGTCGAGCTTCTCGAGCACCGGACGGCGTATCGCGCGCAGCCCGTTGTGCGCGTCGGTCAACCGGGTGTGCGTGGTGAAGTTCGTGTAACCCACCGCGGCGCGCAACACCATGGCCTTGGCAAAGCTTGGTTTGCTGCGCTCGTCCAGGAATCGTGAGCCGAAGACGACGTCAGCCTCGCCCGCCTTGAGCCGCTCGACCATCCCCACGGCGTCCGCGATCTGGTGCTGTCCATCGGCGTCGAAGGTGACGATGTACTGCATGGAAGGATCCGCGAGCGCGTACTCGAAACCGGTCTGTAACGCCGCGCCCTGCCCGAGGTTGAGCGGGTGACGGACGACCCGGGCTCCGGCGTGTGCCGCCAGCGCGGCCGAGCGATCCGTTGAGCCGTCGTCGACACAGACGACCTGGTCGAAGGCCGTGAGGACCTGCGCGACGACGTCACCAATGACCGATTCCTCGTTGAACATAGGAATGATCACCCAAGTGTCGCGCACGCCTGATCCCGTCTGTTCAGCCTTCTCCAAAGTATAGGCGGGTTGCTCGACAGTCACCTTTTCGAGCTGCCGGGCGGGGCCAGGACGTGGTGGCGCAGGTTGCGAACGCCCTCGTGCTGCTTGCTCCGTATCGCCTTGGGCAGCAGGATGGCGGCGTTGAGTCGCGATGACAGGTGCAGTCGGGCGGTGCGGGCGGCCCGGCGCCAGCCCATCGCCGCGAACTCGTCGCCCATCCCCGTGAAGAAATCGCGCTCCTCGATGAACCGGGTTCCCTCCAGGGCACGCCAGGACGAGTCGCTCTCGCGGTGCCGGCGGTACTGGAAACAGAGCGCGCTGTCCACGACCATGCTGCCGCCAGCCTTGATCAGGTCAAGGGCAAGAGCCAGGTCCTGGACAACGTCGAGGCCCTCGCGGAAGTTCATCGCGACGAAGGAGTCCGACTTCCAGCAGATGGACGGGAAGTAGAGCCAGTTACCCCTCATCAGGCTGACCGCGAGTGGCTCACCGCTGAGCAGTCGGCGGCCCTGAACCCGTGGGGCGTAGAGGCGTTTCGCCCGGTCGACCAGGCCCATGACGGGCTGGTTGCGTTCGTCGATCACCTGGACGCCCGGCTGGATGATCTGCGCTGAGGGGAACTGCTGGTGCGCGGCCACGACCGTCTCGATGTAGTTCGGCAGCATGACGTCGTCGGCGCCCATGACCACCGCGAGCTCGTTGCGCACGAAGGTGAGTGCCTTGCGGTAGTTGCCGTTGGCGCCGAGGTTCTGCTCGTTGCGCAGGTAGGTGATGCGGGGGTCCTTGGCGGCGAGGGCGCCGAAGTAGCCGGGGATGCTGTCGTCCGGGTAGCCGTCGTCGACGACAGTCAGGGTCCAGTCCGGGCTCGTCTGACCAAGGACGCTCTCGACCGCCTGCTTCATCATGGCGACGTCGCCGTAGTAGGGGAAGAGAACGTCGACGGTCACGGGAGGGGTCCTTCGCAAGGGGAGAATTCGGGCGGAGACGATCGGGGAGAAATTCGGGCGCTGGGGCGTGGACCGACGCTCACTACACTAGGCGAAGCGCTGGCGAGCCCGAACAAAGCGCAGGCAGGTCAACGGATGTGCGCCTTCGGTGTGCATTGTCCGAACCGATCAGGAGACATTCGTGGACACCCAGAACCACTTCTACGGGCACACGGCCGCGCTGGCGGCATACGCGGGGCTCTCCCGGCCGCGGCACGTGGCGGGCCTGATCCAGCACGGCTGGACCACCGTGCCCCCGATCCCGGTGAACTTCGGGGACTTCCCCAACGTCGAGAAGAGCGGCACACGCCAGCTGTTCGTCTGGTCGCACGGCTCGCGGGCCTGGGATCCCGCCCAGTCGCCGCGCCAAAGCTTCGCCCTCGGCTCGCCATGGGCCTACCTCGTGTCGACCGACGCTGCGCAGCGGCAGGTGGCGAGCAGCTCGGACGGTCTCGCGTCGGGGACGTTGATCATGCCGCTGCACAGCACCCGGATCGTCGAGGTCAGGGGCGACCAGGGCAGCCTGGCCCAGGAGTACCTGCGTGACGAAGGCCCGTCCACGGTGTGTCTGCACGCCGAGGACATCCACAAGCCCGACATCGTCAGCTCGTGGATGGACGCCGGTCATCGGGTCGTCACAGCCGGGTCCCGACATGACCCGGACTTCCTCTCGCGCATCCTCGCCCTGGTGCTGGCGTCGGAGCGCATCGTGGCCAACCGCTTGATGACGCCCGTGCTGTATGCCGCGTCGCTGGGTCGTGACGTGGCCGTCTATGGCGACCCGTTGTCGATCTCCGCCGCCGAGATCCACGGGCAGGACGCCATCCGTGAGCTGTGGCCCGAGCTGCACGGCCGCTCGCTGGACCGCGCCGTGACGACCGACCTGGCCCGTGCCGAGCTTGGTTTCCAACATGTTCTCGAACGGGCCGAGCTGCGGTCGGCACTCGGCTGGTCCCGGCGCTCGCCCGGCCCGGCCTTGCAGTACTGGGCCAGCGCGCCGATGCGCAAGGCGCTGAATGTTGTCGGGCTGGGTCAACGCGACCCCGGCTCGAGCGAGAAGCAGGTTGGCGCGAGCCCCCTTGCATGGCTCAAGCACCCGATGTCACACCTGCCCCGGCCCCTGCCGGCACACGCCGCGGCCCTGGATCCGTTGCC
>PKWT01000278.1:0-2275 GCA_003132125.1 Micrococcales bacterium
GACGTCACCTGGCAGACCTGACCGCCGCCGCCGCAGCAGCGCCGCCTCCGTCGATCGTGGCCTCACCTCCCGGCCGTTGCGCTCCCGCCGGGTGTCATCTTCCGAGCCGACAGAAAGTCGAACGCCTAATGATCTTCGAGGGCGACCCGGCCACGCGCCCGATTGAGCAGGAAGACGGCCACCACGACCGGCCCAATCAGGGTGAAGAGCAGGACGGGGATCGTGAGCACCGACGGTAGCGCCATGGCCGCGGCGCCCAGCAGCAGCGCCATGCCGGGACCCCCGGGGATGATCAGGGTGCCCAGCAGCTTCTCGGACGGGCGCCATCGCCCAGAGCTCCACAGCAGGATCACCCCCACAGCCCAGCCCAGAACCGGTATCAGCGAGCCGACGGTGAGCATGAGAACCGCCACGATCTCCAGCCCGAGACCCCGATGGTGCGCCTCGGGCAGCCTCGCGGGCGCCGGATCCACGCTCCCCACGGTGCTGTTGGTCATGCCGCTGCCATGCGCCGCAAGGTATTCCGCGGGATGCCGAAACGCAAGGGGTAACAGCAGCCCGGGAACAATTGCCGACCACTGTAAGTTGAGTCGAGTAGGCGCAAGTTTACGGAGCGTCAGCTTGACAACTCAAGCCGATGCCGAGCAGATTNNCACAGCACCACAGCACCACACCCACAGACTCACAGGCGGGCATCGCTCGCCGGCAACTCGTCATACAGGAGACACAAAAATGGCACGTGCGGTAGGCATCGACCTCGGTACCACCAACTCGGCAGTCGCCGTCCTCGAGGGCGGCGAGCCCACGATCATCGCGAACGCAGAGGGCGGGCGTACGACCCCGTCCGTCGTCGCGTTCACCAAGAGCGGTGAGGTCCTCGTCGGCGAGATCGCCAAGCGACAGGCTGTCACCAACATCGAGCGAACCGTCCGCTCGGTCAAGCGTCAGATCGGCACCGACTGGTCGAAGAAGATCGACGACAAGTCCTACACCGCCCAGGAGATCAGCGCACGCATCCTGATGAAGCTCAAGCGTGACGCGGAGGCCTACCTCGGCGAGACCGTCACCGACGCCGTGATCACCGTCCCGGCGTACTTCGACGACTCCCACCGTCAGGCCACCAAGGAGGCCGGCGAGATCGCGGGCCTCAACGTCCTGCGGATCATCAACGAGCCCACCGCCGCGGCTCTGGCCTATGGACTGGACAAGGGCAAGGAGGACGAGCTCATCCTCGTCTTCGACCTCGGTGGTGGCACCTTCGACGTCTCCCTGCTCGAGGTCGGCAAGGACCCGGAGGACGGCTTCTCCACCATTCAGGTCCGTGCGACCAACGGTGACAACAAGCTCGGCGGCGACGACTGGGACGAGCGCATCGTCAACCACCTGCTGACGATCGTCAAGAACACCAGCGGCCTCGACCTGGCCAACGACAAGATCGCCATGCAGCGTCTGCGCGATGCTTCCGAGCAGGCCAAGAAAGAGCTGTCCACCGCAACGAGCACCAACATCAGCATGCAGTACCTCTCGATGTCCGAGAACGGCCCGATCCACCTGGACGAGACGCTGACCCGCGCGCAGTTCGAGCAGCTGACCGCCGATCTGCTTGAGCGCGTCAAGGGCCCGTTCCGCCAGGTCATCAAGGATGCGGGCATCAACGTCAGCCAGATCGATCACGTTGTCCTTGTTGGTGGTTCGACCCGTATGCCGGCCGTCACCGAGGTCGTCACCGCACTCACCGGCGGCAAGACCCC
The DNA here is from genome assembly GCA_003132125.1 of Micrococcales bacterium. Classification (GTDB taxonomy): domain Bacteria; phylum Actinomycetota; class Actinomycetes; order Actinomycetales; family Dermatophilaceae; genus UBA4719. The sequence goes on from PKWT01000278.1 coordinate 1,752, forward strand.
CAACAAGGGTGTCAACCCCGATGAGGTCGTCGCTGTCGGCGCGAGCCTGCAGGCCGGTGTCCTCAAGGGCGAGCGCAAGGACGTCCTGCTGATCGACGTCACCCCGCTGTCCCTGGGTATCGAGACCAAGGGTGGCCTGATGACCAAGCTCATCGAGCGCAACACTGCCATCCCGACCAAGCGTTCCGAGGTCTTCACCACTGCTGACGACAACCAGCCGTCGGTTCTCATCCAGGTGTTCCAGGGTGAGCGCGAGATCGCCCAGCACAACAAGGGCCTGGGCACCTTCGAGCTCACCGGCATCGCGCCGGCTCCCCGCGGCGTGCCGCAGGTCGAGGTCACCTTCGACATCGACGCCAACGGCATCGTCCACGTCTCAGCCAAGGACCGTGGCACCGGCAAGGAGCAGTCCATGACGATCTCCGGCGGCTCCGCGCTGCCGAAGGACGAGATCGAGCGCATGGTCCGCGAGGCCGAGGAGCACGCGGAGGAGGACAAGGCTCGCCGCGAGGAGACCGAGACCC